>JAYUKJ010000268.1:0-1404 GCA_043764555.1 Saprospiraceae bacterium | reverse complement strand
TGAATTTTGGAAAGTGCTATTGACGGGGTGACTCAAAGTCACCCCGTCAATTCTCCCTCTAAAATCAACCCGACAGTATTAATGTGAAGGACTACTTATTAGAGATTCTTTCTGAATGACAAAAAAAAATTCGTGAAAATCCGTGGACAAACCACGTAAACGCCTAAAATACTGAGGGGGTCATTTTTTCCCTTCTTTCTCCGCTTTTTTCTTATTTTGATAATCTACAATCGGCTGAAAGGGGCCAAACTTATGTTGATTTTCGGGAAACGAATCCGCAAACGGCCCAAAAGGATGGTCAAACGGTTTGCCATCAATTTTAGGGAAATCGGTCGCCAAAAACGGGTGCTTCGGATGCGGCTGACTGTTGATGAACGCGGCTACGTCCCACGCTTCGGCGTCGGTGAGTTGCGGGTTATCGTAAGTTGCGCCGAAAGGCATATTCGCCTTCACATAGCCCGCAAAGTTGGAGATTCTGAACAAACCCGCCGCTTCGTTGTAGCTTTTTTCGCCCCAAAGCGGGGGGTAACGCCGCCCGTTGCCTTCGGGCATCGGCAGTCCTTGACCGTTTTCGCCGTGGCACGACTGACATTTTTGAATAAAAACCACACGCCCACTGTCGGGATTTGTCGCCCGTTCCAAATATTTTAGCTTCATCAAACCCGTTCCTTTTGGCGTTTTTCCCTTCGGAACGGCTTGCCCGAGCCACCGAATGTAGGCTTCTATGGCCTTCATTTCACGGCTCGCGGAGTCCAAAGGTTGCCCGTTGAGGCTGCGCTGAAAACAATCATTGACGCGTTTGTAAATCGTTTCCGCCGTTCCCGACCGCGCCCGAAATTTCGGATAAGTCGAAGCAACGGCCATATAATTGTTCCCAAAAGGCCGTGAACCCGCTTCGATGTGGCAATTTTGGCAATTCATGCCGTTAGAAATCGGTTTGACAATCCCTTCTGGCCCCAAATAATCCGACGTGTGGGCAATCAAATCGCGGCCATATTGAATGAGTTTTGCGGCATTTTCATCTTTTATACTGAGGGGGTCGGGCGCAGCCCAAATTTTGGCCGTATCGAACTGTGCAAGGGCATTTTTCTTCTGATTGTCAAGGGCAAACGCGTTTTCGTAGCGTTGTTCTTGCCAAACGCAGAGCGCAACAAATGTTAAAAAACCCGCAGGTAGGTAGATGTAATATTTCGCCCGTTTCAAGAAAGAAAGGCTTTTCGAAGCGTTTTCAAGAGGCGTTTCCAAAGCGTTTTCGGAAGAATTCTCCGTTAGATTCTTGGAAAAACTTTCCGTTTCCGAAGGGTTTTGAGCCGTTGTATTATCGGCGTCAAAAATGCGGTTTACTGCATCAATACGCCGCAAAACGTAGGACAATAAAGCCATCAAACTAAGAGCCGTGATGAG
>JAYUKJ010000267.1:0-17123 GCA_043764555.1 Saprospiraceae bacterium | reverse complement strand
TTACCGAGATGAAAGCCGAGGCTTTGCGGGCGCAAATGAACCCGCATTTTATATTCAATTCTTTGAATACGATTGAAGGTTTTATGCTTCAAAATAAGACGTTTGAAGCGTCGAGTTTTTTGCAAAAATTCTCTAAACTAATCCGTTTAGTTCTTGAAAATAGCCGTCATTCGACCATCTCATTGGAACAAGATTTGGAGGTTCTGCGCATCTATGTACAACTCGAAAGCATCCGTTATGAGGGTACTTTCAAATACGAATTTGATGTGAATGACTTCGTTTTGGAATACCAAATTCCGCCGACGCTCATTCAACCGTTCATAGAAAACGCGATTCTGCACGGCTTGCGCAACCGCAATAAAACGCTTGGTGAAGGCGCCGAAAGCAACGGCGGATTCTTAAAAATCACGGTCGATACGTTAGGAGACAACATAATTATTTTGATTGAAGACAACGGAATTGGGCGTGAAAATGCGCGAAAAACGCAACAAAACAACACTATTTTGGGCAAAACGTCCATCGGCATGGACAATACCGCCGAGCGTTTAAAGATTTTTTCGGCTAACGCAAAACTCATTATTTCGGATTTGAACCCCAAAGCGGAAGACGGAAATGTCGGGACGCGCGTCGAATTGCGCTTGCCAAAATAAGGCTTCATATTTTAATACTTCATATTTGACAACTTTTTAAAAGTTGTCAAATCTCCCACTTTTAGATAGGCAATTTCCCTTTTTTTTCTACTTTCGCCCTCGGAATTTCCACACCTTAACGCACGTTAATTTATATCATTTGCTGATGAAAGCCATTATTGTTGACGACGAGCTGCAAAGCATCAAAACGCTTGAAGCCAAACTGCGCATGATTGCCGACGATATTCAGATCGTTGCGACGTTTCAAGACCCGCGAGAGGCGCTTTTGGAGGTCAAAAACATCGCGCCCGACGTCCTTTTTGTTGACATCGAAATGCCCGGATTGAACGGTTTTCAGTTCTTGGAACAGTTGCGCCCTTACGATTTCCCCGTCGTTTTCGTAACGGCTTACAACCAATACGCGATTCGTGCTTTGCGCATGAGCGCGCTCGATTATTTGTTGAAACCAATTGATATTGACGAATTAAAAACGACAATTGAGCGCCTTCGCGAATCCGTCAATCCCGCAACACCCCCTCAGTATGACGACCGCATGAACGTGCTTTTTGAGGCTTTAAAGAATTTTTCCAATCAAAACAACAATCCACTTGCCGACAGAATTGCGCTTTCTACGCAAGAAGGCGTCCTTTTTGTGGGCGTCAAGGACATTTTACGCGTCGAAGCGATGAGCAATTATTCGTCTTTTTATCTGATGAATAAGCAACGCATTGTCGTGTCGAGAACGCTTAAAGAGTTTGAAGATGTTTTGCAACCCTACAATTTTCTCCGCATTAGCCGTTCACATTTGGTCAATTTGAACCAAGTTACTAAGTACCAAAAAGGGGACGGCGGCACTTTATTTCTAACCGACGGCGCAGAATTGAGCGTTTCGCCGCAACAAAAAACGGAGTTATTGGACCGTTTACCGTTCAGTCAAACTAAATAATTCAGTTTTCCCACAGATTTACACAGATTTACACAGACTTATACAGACTTATACAGATTTTTAAAGATTTACAAAAGCCTGATTAATCGGCGCTAATCCGAATAATCAGTGCTTAATATTAAAAATAAAACCACTTATGATTTTCAAATCGATCAACCCTTACAACCTTGAAATCGTCGCTGAATACGAAGGACTTTCAGATGCTCAAATTCAACAAAAGCTCGACACGGCGGCTACGGCTTTCACATCTTGGAAAAAAACAAGTTTTGCACACAGACGTGAATTAATGCACCGCGTTGTGGCGATTTTACGCCGTGATTCAAAGGCACTCGCTCATTTAATTACGACCGAAATGGGCAAAATTATTGGTGAATCACGCGCTGAAATCGAAAAATCGGCGGGTCACACGGCTTATTTTGCCGATAATACTGAGGGAATGATGCGCGATGAAATTGTGCCATTTGAAGGACACAAAGCGATGATCTCTTTCGACCCGATTGGCTGCATTTTCGCCATCATGCCTTGGAATTACCCATTTTGGCAAGTTTTCCGCTACGCCGCACCGACAATTATGGCGGGCAATGTGACGATTTTGAAACACGCACCGAACGTTTTTGGCTGCGCGAAAGCCATTGAAACGATTTTTATGGAGGCGGGTTTTCCCGCAGGTATTTTTCAATCCGTCGTCATTGATACACCCCAAACTGAACGTATCATTGCCGCCGACATCGTGCAAGGCGTGACGCTAACCGGCAGCGAATATGCTGGTTCGGCGGTGGCTTCCCTCGCGGGAAAACACATCAAAAAGTCGGTTTTGGAGCTTGGTGGCTCCGACCCTTTCATCGTTTTGGCGGATGCTGATGTCGAAAAAGCGGCCAAAATTGCGACGCAATCGCGCATGATGAACGCGGGACAAGCCTGCATTTGCGCCAAGCGTTTTATCGTCGTTGATGCTGTGCGTGAGGCATTTACGCATTATTTTCAGACAAATATCGCGGCGCTGAAACAAGGCAATCCGATGGACGCCTCAGTAAATTTGGGTCCAATGGCGCGTTTGGATTTGGCGGAAAAACTGACGCTGCAATTGGCGCAAACCATTGGTCAAGGCGCCAAAAAACTCTACGGTGGCGAGCGCGAAAAATGTCATTTCAAGCCGACACTCGTTACCAACGTGAACTTTGGGATGTCTGCTTTTAACGAAGAAACTTTTGGACCTTTGGCAACCATAATTCCCGTGAAAAACGAGGAAAAAGCGATAGAATTAGCCAATAATCACCGTTATGGCTTGGCGGCGGCGGTATGGACAACTGACTTGGAACGCGGCTATCGCGTCGCTCGACAGATTGAATCGGGCAATGTTTTTGTCAATACTTTGGTGCGTTCGGATTCGCGTTTACCGTTTGGTGGCGTCAAAAAATCGGGCTACGGACGCGAGTTATCGGCGCATGGCTTGAAAGAATTTGTAAACTGGAAAACGATTTTAATCGCTGAGTAATTTTGAAGAACGCATGATATTTTTTTTAAACACATAGACACATAGGACACATAGTTTTTTTTGTAAAAAGGAAAAAAGAAGGAAAAAAGAAGGAAAAAACTATGTGTCCTATGTGCCTATGTGTTCCCAAAAAAATATCATGTGTTGCAAAAACCGCGTTTCCCGAAAAAGAATCGGGATGTCGTAAAGACGCCATATACTGAGGGGTCCTAATTTTTGAAATCAATTCAAACAAAACGATTAAAGATAATGGCAAAAAACCATAAAATTCACCTCATTACCTCCGCAAATGCCGAGGCTGGAACTTTGGAAACCATGCCCTTGACGCAAAACATGGAGATGATGAGCAGCGATGATTTGTTGACATCAAATTTGCATTTTTCAAAAGACGATAAAGTGTGCATTACCTCCGAATCTTCGATTGATATTGTGATGAGCAGAATGTTGGATGCGGATAGAAAAAAAGCGATGGAAGTGCTGAAAGACAAGTTCGCTTTTAGACGCATATTGACCGAAATTTATCCCGATTATCAGTACCGACACATTAAAATTGACGCCATAAAGTCCTTAAAAATCACCAAAAAAGCGGTTATCAAACCACTAAAAGGGTGCTTCGGCACGGCGGTTAGAGTGATTGACGAAACGACAAATTGCGCCGAATTATACGCCGAGTTAAAAGCCGATTTGGACAAAAACGGAGCGGTATTTTCGGACACCGTTTTGTCAAAAAATGATTTTATTATTGAAGATTTTATCAGCGGCGAAGAATACGCCGTCGATATGTTTTACGACGCAAAAGGCAAGCCGCACATCATCAATATTTATCATCATCCGATGCCGAGAGAAGAGGCGTATTTGCACGTCATTTACTGCACAAGTCGAGAGATTTTCAACCGCATTTTTGACAAAGCGATGGCGTTTTTTACGGCGCTGAATAAAATTCTAAATGTGACTAACTTCTTGATTCACAGCGAGTTCCGTCTGAATAACGACGTTTTGATGCCGATAGAAATGAATGCGATGCGCTTCGGTGGCATGGGTTTGGGCAACATGATTTATCACGCTTTGGGCATCAATCCTTACGCTTATTTTGCTCAAAATAAATCGCCGAATTGGACAAAAATTTGGGCAAAACACCCGACCGACATTTACGCTTATTTCATTGCGTACAATGGAAAAAGCGTGGATAAAACCCGATTTAAACCCAATATTGAGCTACTGAAAAAACAATTTACAACCCTTTTATTGGATAAAACATTTGATTACAAAACGCAATTGGCTTTCGGCATTTTTATCATAAAAGAAGACGCCGAAAACTTGAAAAAACTGTTGAATATTGAGTTCGATGATTTTTTTGAGACTATTTGATTTTGAAAAGGGACCCCTCAGTATAAATGCCTCTTTGGGGCTTTTTTGTTGTAACTCTAATTGCGGCGTAACTGCAAAATCTCGGTAATATCCAAAACTGAGTAGCCATTATCCATGCGGTGTAACCGCAAAATTAACGGTTTTGCGGTTACACCGCATAGTTAAATCTGGAGTTTATGACTTGAATTACCGAGATTTTGCAGCTACGCCGCAATCAGAAAGTCCACATTGGAAATTATGAAATTTATTTTAATCTTTTTATAAAATACTGATAATCAATATCTTAACTAAAAATATAAAACATGACCAACACCGAAATCCTCTTTGAAAAGAGAAAAAAGCTCATCCCCAACGCCCTCGGCGTATTCAGTCCCGCGAGTGCGGCACACGCGAAAGGCGCAATAATTACTGACGCAGACGGTCGTGAAATGATAGATTTTGCGGGTGGCATCGGCGTTTTGAACGCAGGACATTGTCCAAAACCCGTCGTAAAAGCGATTCAAGAGCAAGCGGCAAAGTTGATTCACACGTGTTTCAACGTCGCTTTGTACGATGTTTACATGGATTTAGCCCAAAAACTCGTCGATATTTTTCCGCACGGCGGCACGGGAACCAAGGTTTTTTTGACAAATACGGGTGCCGAAGCCGTCGAAAATGCCATAAAAATTGCGCGGCAAGCAACGGGACGCGATGCTGTGATTTGCTATTCGGGTGCCTTCCACGGTCGCTCGATGATGGCAATGACCTTGACGTCAAAAGTCGGTTACAAACTCGGTTGTGGTCCTTATGCACCCGAAGTTTATCGGTTGGGTTATCCTTATTTTTCGCCAATTGAAAAAAAGACGTTTTATACTGAGGGGTCCTTCGTTGAGCATCATATTCGTGAATTGCACAAATTTTTTAATACACAAGTTCCTGCTAATCAAGTAGCTGCGGTGATTATTGAAGTCGTTCAAGGTGAAGGCGGCTTTGGTCATGTATCGAAAGAATACCTCCAAGAACTGCGAAAAATCTGCACCGAAAAAGGCATCGTTTTAATTCTCGATGAAGTACAATCGGGCTTCGGACGCACGGGAACTTGGGCAGCTTACGAACATTTCGACGTCGAACCCGACCTTTCGACTTGGGCAAAAAGCATGGGTTCAGGTATGCCGATTGGCTGCGTGATTGGCAAGGCAAATATTATGGATAGTATTAATGCGGGGACAATCGGCGGCACTTACGCGGGGAATCCCGTTTGCGCGGCGGCGGCGTTGGCGACTATCAAATATATGGAAGAAATTGACATCAATAAACACGGTCAACGGGTCGCTAAATTGGTGCTAAAACGCTTTAAATCAATGGCTAAGAAGCATCCGAACCACATCGGCGACGTTCGTGGATTGGGCGCTATGTTGGCTTTTGAAGTCGTCAAAAATGGCGATTTGAACCAACCTGATGCCGATTTAACCAAGCAAATCATCGCAAAATGCAACGAACGCGGCTTGATTGTTATTTCGGCGGGTGTCAACGGCAATGTCATCCGAACGCTCAGCCCGTTGGTGATTTCCAACAAAGATTTGGAACGTGGATTGGATATTTTGGAACAGGCTGTGGATGAATTGATGAAATAAAAAAGGACCCCTCAGTATTTTTTGTGTTTTCAGATTACTTTTTATCTTCGTAAAAATTTTAAAGGCATGGTAGCAGAATTAATTGAAGAAAAAAAATACTCCGTAGCAGAATATTTTGAGATGGCGCGCCACTCGGAATTGCGTTACGAGTTCCATTATGGAAAACTCATTGAAATGCCAGGAAAAGCTAAAAAAGCAAACGATATTGCGCTAAATGTCGTCGAAATCATCAGAAAGCCTTTCCGCAAAAAAGGCTATAAAGTTTATGCCCACGATATTAAAGTGGCGGTAAATAACGGCAATACTTACCGTTGTCCCGACGTCGTAGTTGCGCCTATAAACGATGATTCTGACGATTATTTTGTTCTTTTTCCCGAAATTATCGTTGAAGTTGCCTCAAAAAATTCAATGCATACCGACAGTGCAACGAAGTTGAAAGAGTATAAAAAAATCGCAACAATGCAATATTACATTATCGCGGCACAAGAAGAAATGGAGGTTCAGTTTTACAGTCGAAGCGGCGATAAGTGGACAGTTGACATTTTTGATTTGCCAAATGATGTGATAGATTTACCGCTTTCTGATACCTCGTTTTCACTTGCGGATATGTACGATAGTATTAAAATTAATGGGCAATTATTTCTAAAAGATTGACATCGAAAAATGGGATAACATGAAAAAGCCGACTGAACTAAGTGTTCAATCGGCTTTTTCAGTGTTGCAATACCCAATTTGAAGAATTTTATGCTAAATTATGTTCAAAAACGCTTAAAAATCGTTAAAATTCATAATTCATCATTCATCATTCATTTAAGCGGCTTCCGCTTCATACATTGGGTAATAGATGTTTTCGTACAGTTCTACCAACTCACACACGATTTCGTCTTCATCCACATTTTTAGGCATTGACGAAAAGTCGGGTTGTAACAGATGGTAAATCCGTTTGCAGTCTGATTCATATTGAATCTGAACGATGTCTCTTAACATTTTGTAGAAATTTTGCGATAGTTATAAAAATTTGATGACTTAATACGATAACCAATAAATGTTCGGCAAAGTACAACTTTTGACCTATTATCCAAATGTATTTTCGGATGAAAATAAAAACTTTACATTTCTACTGTTTTTGCAAACGCATTCGCACCTGCGAATATGAGAGAATGCGCGGCTACATTTCTACCCAATCGCGCTTTTTATTAGACTCAACAACCTTGTAAATAAAATTCATGCCGCGAACGCCGTCCGATACTGAAGGCGTGTCGAAAATCGGGTCAACCGCCTCGCCTGCCAAACGCGCTTGCACTTGTTTTGCGAAGTTCCGATAGATGTTGCCGAACGCTTCCAAATAGCCTTCGGGATGCCCCGCGGGCGTCCGTGTGTGCGCGAGTGATTCAGGCAATGCGCCCGCGCCGCCCGTCCGCATGATTTCAACGGGTCGGTCTAACCATTTGGTAATCAATGAATTAGGCTCCATTTGAAACCATTGGAAACCGCCTTTTTCACCGTAAACGCGGATGTTCAAATTGTTTTCTTCGCCCGCGCAAATTTGCGAAGCGAATAAAATACCCTTCGCGCCGCCTTCCAATTCCAGCAAAACGGAGCCGTCGTCGTCCAATAAACGTCCGTCAACGAAGGTCGTAAGGTCGGCGTACAAACGCGTGATTTTCAAACCCGTGATGTATTCCGCCAAGTTTTCGGCGTGCGTGCCGATGTCACCCATCGCGCCAACGATGCCCGATTTTGTTGGGTCGGTCCGCCAAGCCGCTTGTTTTTGCTCGTTGCTTTCCAAAAAGGTCGAGAGCCAACCTTGCGGATATTCGACGATAATTCGACGAATTTTGCCAAAATCACCGCGTTTTACCATCGCTTTCGCCTGTTTTACCATCGGATAACCCGTGTAATTATGGGTTAAGGTGAACAACAGACCCGTTTCGGCAACCAGTTTTTCCAACTCAGCCGCTTCTTCCAAATTGAACGACAAAGGTTTATCGCACACGACGTGAAAACCGTTTTCCAACGCCATTCTTGCGGGCGCAAAATGCACGTGATTCGGCGTGACGATGCTCACAAAATCCATGCGTACTGAGGGGTCCAATTTTTTTTCTTCGGAAATCATTTCCGCAAAACTTTGGTAAACGCGGTTTTCGGGGATAAATAAAGCGGCGCCCGACCGCTTAGATTTTGCCGCATCGGCGGAAAAAGCGCCGCAAACGAGTTCAATTTGACCATCTAAAGCCGCCGCCATGCGGTGAACGGCGCCAATAAACGCGCCTTCGCCACCGCCAACCATGCCCATTCTAATTTTTCGCATTATTTTTAATTTTATATTGAATTAATTAGTTTTTAAAATTTGAAAATCAAGCCACGAATTAAAGGAAAATTGAAATGTCGATTGAAAATTGACCGATATTTAATTTATTATTTTCAAAAGCCCCCCTCAGTATAAGCGCGTTTTTTATACCTTTCCACTCTAAAAGCAATCAAAAATATGCGCCCAATTTCAATCAATATTCTAAAATTAAACATCCATTATTATGATTAACAATCTGCCCATTTCCATCTCGATTTTCTTCGGATTAACCACTTTTTTGACGATTTATTTGTTCTCAAAATCCCTTGCGACCACGCCCGACGCCTCGGGAAGGACCCCTCAGTATAGAGCGTCTTCCGACATCCCGAAAATCGGGAAAGCCGTTTTAGGCGTCTTAATTGGTTGGTCAATCCTCCAAATGACGATTGGTTTAACGGGTTTTTATCTCAATACAAGTACGTTGCCGCCCCGTTTTGCCCTCGCCGTCGTTCCTACTTTCGTAGCAATTTTTGCGCTTTTTTCAAGCAAAATCGGCAAAAATTTCATCGAAAGTCTTGATTTGAAAGCATTAACGTACTTGCACATCGTGCGGATTCCCGTAGAATTAACGCTGTTTTGGCTGTTCCAAAACGAGCAAATTCCTGAACTTATGACTTTTGAAGGACGTAATTTTGACATCATTTCGGGCATTACCGCACCGTTTATTGCCTACTTTGGTTTCACCAAAAAAACGTTGAGTTCGACCCTAATTATCGCGTGGAATCTCATTTGTCTCGGACTTTTAATCAATATCGTCGTTCACGCCATCTTATCAATCGAGTCGCCGTTCCAACAAATGGCATTTGACAAACCGAATCGGGGCGTTCTATATTTCCCATTCCTTTGGTTGCCGTCGGTAATCGTGCCGCTGGTTTTATTTGCGCATTTGGTTGTGCTAAAACGTTTGATTAGAAAGTAAAAATGTACTACTCATCTAAAGCGATTGTCTGGAATACGCAATTATTTTAACTCCTTTTTTTTGTTAGAAATTAAGGTATTTCAAGATATTAACGGAAAAAAGCCTTGAAAACGGTGGGGTTTCAAGGCTTTTTTGGTGTTTATACTGAGGAGGACTCTTTTTTCTTTTTCCCAACAACCCATTCAAAATCTAATTCATTGAGTTTATCAATTTTGAATTGGTCAAGTATTTTATCTTTAAAACTCCCTCTTTGCGTACTAACCCAATTAAATAACTCTTCATCAAAAGAGCTTTTCACGCGGCAATGACCATGTTCGTTTTTGTAAAGCACAAGAAGTTCATAAAGAGCAGACCAACGTTGGTATAAACGTCAAAAAAAGCCGTTTCGAGCGCATCGAAACGGCTTTTTTTGCTTTTATACTGAGGGGTCTTAAAATCTACACTTCGGAAACGTTACCGCGAAAACTCACCTTCATTCTGCCAACTACATCTATTTTCGCTTCTGTTAGAAACGGCGTTCGGCATAAATGATTCAGTAAATTTATGCATTGAATACGCTTTGAGGGACCCCTCAGTATAAATGCCGTTTTTAGTCGTTTTTTTAACGAAAATACGCTTATTTAAAAACATAAAATGGATGAAAGATTTTAATTCAATGCGCCGTCAATTGGATAGCTCCTTGAAATTTGGAATCTGAAATTTGAAATTCTCTATCATAATGTCAACAGCAAGATTTTTTATTCTTTTTCTTCTCTTTGGTGCAACAAGTTCGCAAGCCCAAACGCCGCAAAATTGGTCGGAACGCATGGCTAAAACCTTGATGTTGCAACACAAAAACGGCTTGGTTCACGATACCACAAAACCCGAACGTTGGAACTACGAAATGGGCGTTTTACTCACGGGCATCGAGCAAGTTTGGCACAAAACGGGTGATGCAAAATACTACAATTATATTCAAAAATTAATTGATGTGTTTGTCCAAGAAGACGGAACGGTAAAAACTTACGTTCTTGAAGATTACAATTTGGATATGCTGCCGCCTGCACGAGCGTGTTTGACGTTATATAAGGTGTCGGGAAAAGAAAAATATAAAAAAGCGGCGCAGACTTTTCGCTCGCAACTCGTCACGCAACCGCGCATAAAAGACGGTGGATTTTGGCATAAAAAACGGTATCCATCCCAAATGTGGCTCGATGGTTTGTACATGGCAGAGCCTTTTTTTTCGGAATATTCATTGATATTCAATGAGTTACAAAATTTTGACAAAGTTGCCAAGCAATTGATTTTGATGGAGAAAAATGCCGTTGATGCTTCGACAGGATTGCTTTTTCACGCTTACAACGAAGACCGTCAACAGCCTTGGGCGGATAAAAAAACGGGACATTCGCCGCATTTTTGGGGTCGCGCAATGGGTTGGTACGCCATGGCTTTGGTTGATGTTTTGGATTATTTCCCAACAAATCACGCAAAAAGAAAAGAAATTGAAGCCATTTTGCAGCGTTTGGCAGCCGCCGCAGTGCAGGTGCAAGACTCGAAATCGGGCGTTTGGTTTCAGATTTTGGACAAACCAAATGAGGCGGGAAATTATTTGGAAGCCTCGGCGTCGAGTATGTTTTGCTATGCGCTTTTGAAGGGCGTTCGACAAGGTATTTTGAATAAAAAATACCTAATTCCTGCGAAAAAAGCGTATAACGAATTGTTAAAAGAATTTATATCAACGGATGAAAAAAGCAATATTCATCTGAATCATGTGTGCAGTGTGGCGGGTCTTGGCGGCACGCCTTATCGCGATGGCAGCTTCAAATATTACGTCAATGAGCCGCAAAGAACGGACGACATTAAGGGCGCAGCACCGTTTATAATGGCAAGTGTGGAGATGGAAAATTTGGCAAATGGACAAATTGGCGCGGGAAAAACGGTCGTTTTGGACTACTTTTTTAACCACGAATTTAAGAAAGACGCGAAGTCAAATGAGTGGACAAGTGAGCGTTTTCACTACACTTGGGAAGGCGCGGCACACGGCGAATTTACGTTTTTTGGGCATATTTTTCGCAATATGGGCGCAAAAACCGACTCTTTAGCGGTTGCTCCGACGGTAGCGAATTTGAAAAATGCATCGGTGTATATCATCGTTGACCCCGATTCAAAAAAGGAAACACCGACGCCAAATTTTGTCGAATCGGCACACGTTGAAGCGATAAAAACGTGGGTCAAAAATGGCGGCGTTTTGTTGCTCATGGCAAACGATACGGCGAATTGTGAAGTACAGAATTTTAATAATTTGTCGAAAGCTTTTGGCGTTGAATTTACGTCTAAAAGTTTGCACATGGTCAAAAATGACACGTATGAACAAGGGGCAGTTTTGATTCCCGAAAATCACGCAATTTTTAAGACGGCGAGAAAGGTTTTTATTAAAGAATTATCAGTTTTATCGTTAAAAAAGTCCGCAAAAGCCGAAATTACTGAGGGGTCCGATGTGTTGATTGCGTCGGCAAAATATGGCAAAGGCTCGGTGTTTATCATCGGCGACCCGTGGTTGTATAACGAGTATATGGACGGGCGAAAAATGCCAATTGAACTGGGTTATCAGAATTTTAAAGCGGCAAATGATTTGGCGGCGTGGTTGCTTTTACAGAGTAAAAAATAAAGGTTACACGCATTTTTGTTTCCTGCGAATAAATTCGCAGTCACGGGTGCAAATGAATTTGCAATTACATTTTGAGACGCAATCACATTCGCCCACAATTAAATTGAAGTTAGTAAATTTTATTTTTTCATAATTACACATTCTATTGTATTACTGAGGGGGATTTTTAGGACTCCTCAGTATTTTTTTAAAATCCATTAATTAAATAAATTTATTTCCTAAATCAATTAAAAAATAAAAGAAATGAACGAGAAAATAGAAAAATATCTATTCGATTTAGAAGCCCAACTTTTGAGTGATAACAACCGTCGTATTATTCAAACGAATAAAGAATGGTTGAAAATGTTTCCACAAGAGGCGGGGGTTTACTTGTTACGCGAAGAAGGTAATATTTGCTACGTTGGGGAAACAGGAAATCTACAAAGTCGTATGAAAGATTTACTTGATACACGAAATCATTCAGTAAGACGTAAAATAGGTGAAATTAAGTTTAGCGAGCAATCTGAATATCAGAGAGGCACTTCAAGTCATAAATTTCCCGAACAAATTGAAATAGAGTTAAATAATATTTTGGAGGATAATTTTGAAGTTTCAACCGTAGTTGTGGCAATTGGCAGAAAAGAATTAGAAGAGAGAATTGTTCATAAATACAAGCCGATTTACAACGTTAGAGACGCGAGAAAATCGCCTGAAAAATCTTATGATGTTGAGGAAATCCGAAAAACTCACGAAAAGGCTTATTTGCCATGGACACTTGAAGAAGACAATAAGTTGAAGGAATTAAATCAATTGGGATACACTACTTTGGAATTAGCATCGCATTTCGGAAGAAATAAAGGAGCAATTAGTTCAAGATTGAAAAAAATGGGATTTAGAGATGAACTTAAATAGAAATTGCCCAATGATTGCTCAGTATAAAAGTGATTTTTGAGATAAATTGAGCCGAATTAGTCACTAATTAACTCATTAAAATTCAGAATTAATTGCTTGATTATATCAGTTTTTTTGGAAAGGGGACCCCTCAGTATAAAGCCATTTTAGATAAAATTTAGTCAATTTGTTAACCAATTAATTCATTAAAAATTAAAAAAATACAAGAAATTTAACCGTATGAATTTATTCAATTTAGAAGGCAAAACAGCCTTAGTGACGGGTTGCAAAAAAGGCATCGGAATGGCAATGGCAATCGCTTTAGCCGAAGCGAGGGCGGATATTTTGGGCGTGTCGGCAACCTTAGAATTGGCGGGCAGCGACATCGAAAAAGCGGTCATTGCGAAGGGGCGAAAATTCAAAGCCTATCAAGCTGATTTTAGCGACCGCGACAGCCTTTATACCTTCATAAAAGCGGTCAAATTGGAGAACCCAATTATTGATATTTTGGTGAACAATGCAGGGACAATTAAACGCGCTCCTGCGGCTGAACATCCCGACGAATTTTGGGATAATGTATTGGAAATCAATCTCAATGCCCAATTTTTATTGAGCCGAGAGATTGGAAAAGAGATGGTCGAACGCGGGTCGGGAAAAATCATTTTTACGGCGTCTTTGCTCACTTTTCAAGGCGGAATAAACGTGCCAAGTTATGCCGCAAGCAAGGGCGCAATTGGCAGTTTGACGAAGGCTTTGGCGAACGAATAGTCCTCAAAAGGCGTCAATGTCAACGCGATTGCACCCGGCTATATTGCGACGGATAACACGGATGCGTTGCGTAAAGACCCCGTGCGGAGTCAATCAATTTTGGATAGAATTCCCGCAGGTCGGTGGGGCGAAACCGATGATTTTAATGGGGCAATTATATTCCTCGCATCAAAGGCTTCCGACTATGTGCATGGAACAATTTTGACGGTTGATGGCGGTTGGATGGGACGATAAAATTGAATTAAAAATTAAAAATTTAGAATTAATTACAGATTTAATCCGCGTTAATTCGTGAAAATCTGTGGATAAAAAACATAAATTTTATGCAAACAAGATATGCGAGTAGCCCGAAAGAAGTGGCGGCGATGAACACGGCAGAATTGCGCGAAAATTTCCTCATGGAATCGCTTGTTCAAGCGGGGAAAATCAATTTTGTGTATTCACATTTTGACCGCGTGATTACGGGTGCAGCGATGCCGATTGAGCCGATTCCTTTGCCGACTTATGAGGCAATTAAGTCAGAATATTTTCTCGAAAGACGCGAAATGGGCATTATAAACGTCGGCGGCGATGGGACGATTACGGCGGATGGAAAAAAATACACGGTTAATAAATTGGACTGTTTATACTTGGGTTTGGGGACAAAAAACGTGGTTTTTGAAAGTACAGATTCGGTTAATCCTGCGCTGTTTTTCCTACTTTCTACGCCCGCACACCGCGATTGTACGAATAAATTGATGAAAAAGGAAGAGGCGTCGCCCGTTGAACTCGGCGCGGTTGAAACGGCAAATCAACGGACAATTTACAAATATATCCACTCGGAAGGCTTGCGGAGTTGTCAATTGGTGATGGGTTTGACGGTCTTGAAAACGGGTAGCGTTTGGAACACAATGCCCGCTCATGTACATGACCGACGCATGGAAATTTATTTTTATTTCGACGTGCCTGAAGCGCACCGAGTCGTGCATTTTATGGGTCAACCACAGGAGACAAGACACCTATTTGTCGGCAATCACGAAGCGATTATTTCGCCGCCGTTTTCGATTCATTCGGGTTGTGGAACGGCAAGTTATAGCTTTATTTGGGCAATGGCGGGCGAGAATTACACATTTACAGACATGGATTTTGTGGAAATTAAAGATTTGAGATAGAAGAGAAATTGGAACACCGATTGGACTGATGCGACTGATTTTCACTGATTTTCACTGATTTTCACTGATTTCTTTTTTTATTTTTTGTCTAAAATTCGACAAAATAGCGGCTAATACTGAGGGGTCCCTTAATTGCGGCGTAGCTGCAAAATCTCGGTAACTTTAGATAACAGAAACGTATTTTAATGGGCGGTGTAACCACTAATTTTAATTTAATCATAATTTTTTTTAAAATAATATGATTAAAGGAACTTAAAGTAATTACTAACCTAAAATTTTTAAAAATTTTATGTTAGTAATTGATTATCAAACATTTGCATTTAATTTTAAATGAAATTATTAGACGAAGAATACGCCGTTGAGATGCTCAAAATCCCTGTCAAACGGTTTGAATTACCCGAACGCATTTTGCAGTTTGGGACGGGCGTTTTGTTGCGCGGATTGTGCGATTATGCGGTGGACAAAGCCAACAAAAATGGGGTGTTTAATGGGCGCATTGTTATCGTTAAATCAACGGCTTCGGATTCGTCGGATTTTGACCGCCAAAATTGCGTTTATACATTACAAGAACGGGGCATATCAGACACGGGAGAGACGGTCAATAAGGCAACTGTTATCACTTCAATTAGTAGAGTAGTGGATGCGGCAAGTGCGTGGGATGAAGTGCTTGAATGTGCTGAAAATCCCGATATTAATATTATAATTTCTAATACTACGGAAGCGGGCTTGGTGTATCTTGAAGAAGACATTTTCGAGTCTCCGCCGCGGTCATTTCCTGCCAAATTAACCGCCGTTTTGTACACCCGTTTTTCTACATTTATTGATGCTGAAAACTACGGCGTGACGATTATTCCGACTGAATTAATCGTTGATAATGGCAAGTTGCTGAAAGGTTATGTTTTGAAACACGTGACGGCAAATGACCTGCCGAAAGCCTTTGTGAAATGGCTAAATAAGTCTTGTGATTTTTGCGATTCTTTGGTTGACCGCATTGTGTCGGGTGCGCCGTCGAAAGCGGAAAAAGAAGAGCGCTTTTCAACAGATTACAATTACCGAGATGAGTTATGTATTGATTCTGAACTATTTATGCTGTGGGCAATTCAAGGCAACGCAAGAGTTCAAGAGCGATTAAGTTTTGCTTTGGCTGAAAGTCGCGTGACAATAACGCTCGATATTACACCATTTAGAGAACAAAAATTACGGATTTTGAACGGCGGACACACGATTTCAATCAACGCCGCTTTTCTCGCAGGGCATGAATTTGTGCGCGATATGATGTCGGATGAACTCTGTGGACGCTTCACGGAACGGGTGATTTTAAACGAAATTTTACCGACCGTCACGCCGATTTGCGGTGATGCCCCGAGCTTTGCTAACGCGGTTTTAAATCGTTTTCGGAACCCATTTATTGCCCACAAACTAAGTGCAATTACGTTCCAAAATACGGCAAAGATGCAAGCCCGAAATGCGGAAACTATTAAGCGTTATTACGCGCTGAAAGGACACGTGCCACCTTTAATGTCGTTGGGTTTTGCGGCTTATTTGTTGTTTACCAAAGTCGAAAAAGTGGAAAATGGACAATTTTTTGGGTTCTATACTGAGGGGTCCCTTTTCTATAAAATCACGGACGACAAAGCCGCAATTTTGCAAAAAAAATGGGCGGCTATTGAAGGTAAAACGGACAAAAAAAGCCTTTCGATGCTTCTAAATAGCATTCTTTTTGATACCGCATTATTTGATACAACACTCATTGATATTCCCGATTTTAAGGAAGTTGTAACCGATTATTTATTTCAATTAATGCATTTGGGGGTGAATAAAACGGTGGGAAAAGCTTTGGATAATGAGTTTATTACAGCTTAAATCTCACAGCTTTGGCACTAATTGTATTCGTTTCAAAATTAAGTTGAATCCGCCATTTTCTTATCGTCGTTTGACCGAAAATAACGGATTCTGAAAGATTGGAAACGACCATAAATTCATCGGAAAAGCATAAATTATTGATATAAAAATCGAGTAAAACAACTTGATTTATTTCGATTAATTTATTGGCAATTAAAACTGTTTTAGGCTTTCTTAATGTCGTTAATTCTCCTGATTGAATGGCATATTTAGCATCAATTAATGAGTAAATAGTTTGGTTTCCCATTAATGTTTTAAGGTTTTATTTCCTTTTGAACCTTTAAAGTTAATGGGTAATTTGATGCTATTCATAACGATTTATTTTTGATTTTAATTAGAAAATACATTCACGAACTAAAGTCTGTGTCAAATTACTGAACAATATTTTTTCAAAATATTTAATATGCTTATAATTAATTATTTACACTTATTAATATAATGAACTATTTTTAATATTTGGCTATT
>JAYUKJ010000266.1:0-4673 GCA_043764555.1 Saprospiraceae bacterium | reverse complement strand
TCCCTTCGGGATTAAGGTCGTTTTGTCCATTGATTCCTATAAACATACATTCCCTTCGGGAATTTAGAATAAAAAAGATGTGTAGATACTATAGCTTTCTAAAAAATTGCCCAATCTGGAGCCTCGAAAATCTTATCGTCAAAAACACTTATCCACACGCTAAAACACGGACTTATCCACAAATAAATCGTTTTTTAACACTTATCCACAGCTTAAAACGCGACTTATCCACAGTAATATTGGGGAGTTAACTCTTGAAATTAGCGCATTTTTTGAATGGGCATTTCAAATATTTGAAAAATCAGAAGAATATTCCTAAGATTGCGTTCGACTTCAACTTGAAGAATAATTACGCAGAAAATAAATTTTTCGACCATTTTAAATCTAACAATTCAGCAATATGAAAATCGCCATATTCCCCGGTTCTTTCGACCCAATAACTTCTGGACACGTTGACTTGGTGCAACGCGCTTTACCCATTTTCGACAAAATCATCATCGCGATTGGCGTGAATTCGCAGAAAAAATCGCTGTTTTCTTTGGAACAGCGGCAGGATTGGATTCGCGCCGTTTTTGCGCACGAACCCAAAGTGGAAGTCGATACTTTTGAGAATTTAACTGCCAATTATTGCCGAAAAGTGGAAGCCGATTGGATTCTCCGCGGTCTGCGCAATGCGTCGGATTTTGATTACGAAAAAACAATTTCACAGTTAAATTTCATCGTTGGCAACGGTGTTGAAACGTTTTTTTTGATTTCACAACCCCAGTTTTCGCATATTTCGTCCACCATTGTCCGTGAAATCATCAAAGGTGGTGGCGATGCTTCGCCTTTTTTGCCGCCGCAAATAAAATTGTAAAAAAAAAGCGTCTAACCAACATCGAGTTGTTAGACGCTTTTTTAGCAACTGTATTATACCGAATTAAAAATTTAGGGACCCCTCAGTATTTTTATCATTTTCGAGCGTCTTGGTTACTTTCTATCTTCAATGCCTAAATAATTCAAGCGATTTTATAGTTTTGCGGAAATCTTTTCAAAAACGAGAAATTAAAATACAACTTATTGACAATCAAAAGTTTATAAATGAAAAATCGCATCCTCCTATTCCTATTTTTTACAGCGTTCGTCGTTCTCAACAAAGCCTGCGTGCCGCCCGAATACAATCGCGAAAAATATGATGGCATTGCCGTTGATTTTGCGGATAAAAAAATACAAGAAATTTACAACCTCTTGGGGCGCCAATCCGCAGATTCGCTCATGCGTTACCTGCGCCACGAAAACCCGACGTATCGCTACATCGCTGCCACCGCTTTTGGCTCATTGAAAGAGAAAAAAGCCGTGGATTCACTCGCCCGTTTGCTCAAAGATGCGGATGCGGACGTGCGGACGGCCGCCGTTTTTGCACTCGGACAAATCGGCGATGTCCGCGCTGAATCTTTTCTCATGTCGGCTTACGAACGACGGGATACGATTGGTGCATTTTCAACATTCAATGGCGCTATTTTAGAAGCCGTTGGCAAGTGTGGTTCACGCCAAAACTTGATTAATTTATGCAATATCGAAACTTTTAAAATGACCGACACCGCGCTCCTTGAAGGACAGATGTACGGCATTTTTCGCTACGGACAACGCGATACATTCAGCGGTGAAAGTATTAAGAA
Organism: Saprospiraceae bacterium; assembly: GCA_043764555.1. GTDB lineage: Bacteria > Bacteroidota > Bacteroidia > Chitinophagales > Saprospiraceae > JAAFJT01. Next base: position 3,015 of record JAYUKJ010000266.1, on the reverse strand, counting down.
AATGGTCAAAACGGTCGATAATAACCTTTTTCCACGCTCAGTTCGCCTAATTTCGGCTAATTATTTGGGACGTATAAAAACAAAATACGATACAAGCGTTACGAATCCCATCGGTCGGATGGTGCTTACGGAACGCGATGTTGACATCCGCATGGCGCTTACGAAGGCGCTCGGAAAATCGTTTACCCCCCTCAGTATTTTCCCCATTTTGCAAAGTTTATACCGTCAAGAAACCGACGCACGCGTCAAAATTAACCTCATTTCTGTTCTCAACGACGTGGATTATCGGATTTCACAACCCATTATTTTGGCTGCTTTGCGCGACAAAAATTCGTATATTTCCAACGCGGCGGCTCAATATTGCGTGGAAAATGGTGCAACTTCGGACGCTCAATTGTATAAAAATATGGCATCCGATGCGACAATTGCGCCGACAACGCGCCGCATTTTGCAAGGTGCTGCGCTCAAGCATTTGGCCTTTTATCCACGCACCCGCGACTCGCTCAACGTGGCGATGGTTGCGGCGTACAAAGTGGCGGTGACGCCTTACGAAAAAGCGGAAATACTGAGGGGTCTTGCAAATTTTGGTTACAACTTTCCAATGCTCCGAGATGAGGCGACAAACGCGACGAATGCGGCAGTTGTGCGCTCAACGGCGGCGGATTGTTTGGCGAAAATCACGAGTTCGCCCGATTTTTATCGACAGTTTAAAAATTACTCAATTGGCATTAAAAATCAATTGAAAACGGCGCTTTTCGAGTGTATGCGGACGGGCGATGCGGGCGTGACTGCCATTGCCGCCGAAGCGATTGTTAACCCTAAATCTGAGTATAAATTAGTAAATTTAAAAGATTCAATACCAGTGATTTATGAAGTTATGCAGCGCCTAAAACTACCTGAACAATTGGAAGCCTACGACGCACTTTACAAAGCCATCACGGTGATTGACCCCGCAACGGACATCAAAAAGAAGAAAACGGCAGCGCCAAAAGCAACCGATTGGATGACCCTTCAAAGCCTTTCTCCGAACGCAGTTGCGGTCGTCAAAACGCCACACGGCACGATAAAAATGCAGCTTTTGACGCGCAATGCACCGATTTCGGTGGCCAATTTTGTCAGTTTGGCGCGCTCTGGTTTTTTCAACGGAAAGATTTTTCACCGTGTTGTGCCAAACTTTGTCATCCAAACGGGTTGCCCGCGCGGTGACGGTTACGGCTCACTTGATTTTACGATTCCGTCGGAATTAACGCCTATGCATTATGATTCGGAAGGATATGTTGGCATGGCTTCGGCGGGCAATCACACGGAATGCAGCCAGTGGTTTATCACGCAGTCGCCGACACCGCATCTCGACCCAAACTACACGATTTTTGCAAAAGTGGTGGAAGGCATGGACGTCGTGCAGATGATGGAAGTCGGTGACGCCGTGGAGTCGGTGACGATTAATTGATGCAAAAAAGGACCCCTCAGTATTTTTATGAAAAAATGAGTTGAAAGCAGACGTTTAGGGAATTTTCAAAATTTCCTAAACGTCTGCTTAAACGTGTACTAACCTAAGAGTTGTGCCGCCTTCTTCGTTTCACAAATAGACATAACAGGATTTTCTAACATCAACGCCGCCACTTTCTGCAAATTCCCCGCTTTATTATCCCGTTTCTGAACCAAACGTCGTACTTCCGCGAAGACAAAATGCGGGCGTAAAATGGGTTGTTTCAACGCTAATTTCAATGCTGCAACGCCTTTCGGCAAATTATCGCCGCCGAAAACAAGTGTCAATAATAAATCAGGTGTTGCCAAGAGTTTTTTAGCCACTTTGGCGTGGTCAAGGCTTTCGGCAGCGCTGATATTAACGGATGCCGTAGTCGTCGCGAAACCGTGAATTTCTCCATTTTCCCAGTGTATATCAATTGTTATGTCGTAAAAACCAGCTTCTGGAAACAACGCACCTTGCGGACCTCTCAGTAAAGTAAGGCTACTGATGCGTTTTTCGCCGCTGCGCAAAATCGACAATTCTTCGGCGTCCATGCAGACGATGAGGCTTGAAAACGCCCGTTCTTCGCCCAGTGCGTTGGTCACTTTTCCTTTTACAAAACCTGATTTCAGGCTAATATCGTTGGGCAGTAATTGGTCGTTTTTGCTCGTGTTTTGAAGCGTCAATTCCACGCGAACGGGCGCCCCGATCGGCACTTTTTCCATCAGCGGTTGTGCCGTAAACACAACGTCTTCGGTTGGTTTTTCGGCTTCATCAAACGTGCCTGTTGCCGCCAAAGTCTTCATAACGGCGCCAAAAGCCGTGCCGCCAGGTCGCACGTAAACGTCAGGAAAATGCCGCAAACGCCGTTTATCCGCCTCCGAAAATGCCCATTTCACGTTCTTCGGAAACGGTGTATCGGCGGTTGCGCTTGCTGCAATGGTGTTCGTGGCGTTCATAAAACCATTATCGCGGAGGTTGTGTTGCAAACCCAATGCGTGTCCGATTTCATGCACCGCCGTTCGGAACAGCACATCCGTTGCCGCACCCGACCGTTGCCCTTGCACCAAACCCCATTCGGGCGTCGTCGGAATCGTCCAATGCGTCGCAATACCGATGCCCGCGCGAGAAACTTTATCCGAATCCGTTGCGCCAACGTCGTACATAATCCCGCGCTCGGTGGCGTCGAGATTTTTGACCGCCATGATGTGAAAACGCCATTCGGTATCAAGGTCGATTTTTTCGCGGTGCGCGAGCAAAGCACCGTGTAATTCGGCATTTGACCACGATTTACCGCTGATTTCAGGCACATTTTGTTGACTCAAAACGGCTTTCACATCCCAATTGCAGTCCGAAAAAACGCTTTTCCAGTCTTTTCCAGCCGTTGTACTGAGGGGTCCTTCGGAACCTGCAACCGTATCAATTTCAATCGTCGCTTGCCGAAAATGGGGCGAAATATGACCAATCGTTAGGCGTCCAATAATTCTAAAATTGCTTAAATCAATAACATTACCTATTGCGTAGTTAGCGGTCGTTTTGAAGCC
>JAYUKJ010000265.1:0-4677 GCA_043764555.1 Saprospiraceae bacterium | reverse complement strand
CGTCAAAGTCCACGGTTTGAAAGGTGAAATCGGCGACTTTATGCCCGACGGCGCGACCGCCAAAGGGTGATAGCCGTAGCGCCCCGAATGCAGTATTTGCATACAGATTTTTCCTCCTGCGTTATGCACGGCGTCGGTCACGATTCGGTGCTGCCGCGCCTCCGAAGAAGACGTCAATTTGTTGGCAAAAGGTCCCGTCCAACCCGCGCGATTCGGTGCAATACCGCCCGTCACGATGAGTCCGACGCCGCCGCGCGCACGCTCCGCAAAGAACGCCGCCATCTTCTCGTAGCCGTTTTTACTTTCTTCTAAACCCGTGTGCATCGACCCCATGAGGATGCGGTTTTTCAATGTCGTGAACCCCAAATCAAGCGGTTCAAAAAGATGCGGATAATGCATATTTTTACGTAATTTTATGTATTTTTAAGTAATTTTAAGTACGAATTATTTAGTTGTTAAAGTCAATTTTTCGAGAAAAAACGCCCAAAATGGGTTTTATACTGAGGGGTCCTATTTTTTAAATTCACTTTGGTTTTACCAATAATTTACAGTTTTGATACCTTTCAGATGCAGCTACGACTTCCGTAAATCCAAGCGTTTTTAGTGAGTCCAATTTTTGAGATTGACAGACCAAGAGGGTGTCCGTTGCGTGAATATTTGCAATAACTGGTGTGAAGCGAATGTTATAACCGTCAAAATAATTGTAGGCTCTTTTGTAAAAAATCGCTTGCTGATAATGTTCTTCGTGCTTTGCGGACATCGTTACAACGTAATTTTTCACATTCGGTTGTCGCTTTTTCAATTCACACATAAAAAAACCATGCTCTTCTAATGCCGCCAAAACGCCCGTGTAACTATTGGTTTTGTACAACGCTTTTATTGGATAAAGAGTCGCCAAAATTGACAACGAAACAAAACCGACCAAAAGCATTTTACGGTTAGAATCGGCTATTTTCTTCAAAATTTCCGCGTAAAGTACGGCAATGCACACCGACATAACGGGATAAAGCGGCGCAAGATACCAATCTAATTTTGTTGGCGGCAAAGAAATAAATAGCAAAAAAATGAGCGTAAAAACGACCAGCAATTTAGCCATCCGTTCTTTCGTAAAAATTGCCAACGGAAACAGCAAAACGAAAGGAAAAAATTGTCTGCCGATTTCTTCAAAATAGTAATACCATCGATGTTCAAACCACGGCATTAAATCTTTGTAACTGCGCTGAAATTCCGATGCATATACCTTGTTAAAATAGCCTTCAACGACGCTTTCCATGTGCCAATAATAAGCAATTATTAGGAAAATACACGTAAAAAATGCCAAAATGAACGTTTTATTTTTCAAATACGACAGGTTTTTTCTAACGACAAAAGCGGACAGAAACAGAGCGGGCAGAGGCAATAAACAAGCCACTGATTTGGTGAAAAAAGCGCCTATAAAACCCAATGTTAACCATGCGTATTGTATTGTATTGTATTGTATTGTATTGTATTGTATTGTATTTTTAGACAGAATTAAATCAAAAAAAGCGAAAATATAAAGCGTTGTAAAAAAGGATAAAACGGCGTCTAAATCGCCCGAGCGCAAGATGTGAACGCGCATAAAACCAATTGATAACAACAAAATCGCGAAGGATAAACGGGCTATTTCTACGTTCAAATGTTTTTTGCAAAAGCGATATAGGATAAATAATATGCCGACCAAAGACAAAACGGACGGCAATCGCACGCTCAATTCGTTGGCACCAAACAACCGCATACACGTCGCTTGTAGCCAAATAGCGAGCGGCGGTTTTGTGTTGTACAACGTCGGCAGACCATCCACGCGCATTGTCCAATAATCGTTGTTTATGAGCATTTCCAAGGCATTATTGGCGTACAATGCCTCATCCCACTGATAAATCGGCGGCGATGTGAGCTTCCAAAGGGCGGAAAACAGAAATAATGTGAAAACTAAAATGGCGTAAATGCTACTTTTCAAGTTGTTTTTTAACTCCATACATAAACGTTTGTTCTTATTAGTTGGCTCGAAAAAATGAGTAAAATCGTTCTCTAAAACGCCCAAAATGCGTTTTATACTGAGGGGTCCTATTTTTTAGAAAAACGTCGTCGAGGTTAGAAACCTCGACGACGTTGATACACGTTAAAAATCAGTTTTTAATAAACTTCTGCGTACCAATTTTCAACGCCGTTGACAGTTTCAAAACATAAAAACCCGTTGGCAAATCATTGATATTTAGCGTTGCTGCATTGTCGCCATAGTTGGCATTGATATTATTTTTTAAAACGATTTGACCCAATTCGTTGACAATTTCAAGCGTAATTAATTCCGTTTTTTCGGCTTTGAAATTAACCGTTAAATTGTCTTTCGCGGGATTTGGTGTTAAGCGCGTAATCCATTGATTGTCAACTTCTTGTGTCGGCAAGCAAGACGTTTTTGTTACTGTATTGTTCTTTGAAAGTAGCCACAAATCAGGGTCAAATACGATACTATCAACTCGACTTAGCACATTTGAACGACCAAAATTAACTGTAAACCTTTGACTTCTGTTAGTGATGTTAAAAACAAGCGTCGTGTCTTTATTTCTACTTTTATCAATAAATTTTATTGGGACAGGCGTTTCAAACAAAGACACTGAGGGGTGCGATTGCGTTTGCCTTATCGTCAAAAAAATAGGAATAGGCGTATCATCCGTACAGTACTCTAATTGAAAACTCGGATAGCCTTGTCCATAAATATAATCGTTAAAAAACTCCGTCAAATTCTGTCCACTCGCGGCTTCTAAATTCCGAATTAAATCGGGCGTCCGCGCAAAACCATAAATGACTGCGGGGTCATTTTGATAGCGCCGAATACCCGCAAAAAACGCTGAATCGCCCAATTTGAAGCGCAAATTATGCAAAACCCGCGCGCCTTTGTTGTAACTCAATGCGCCACTAAAAATCCGATTCACGCTCGTTGTATCATCCACATAGACAGACCCATTCGGAATATCCACGCCAGCTCGCGTGGTTGTTGCGTCTCTGAGCGTCACAACAAGCCAATTACGCCACCAAGCGGGTTCAATATATTGCCAATACAAGCCTGTGCAGTAAGTCGCAAAGCCTTCATTGAGCCATATGTCTTGCCACGAACCGCAGGTGATTTTGTCGCCAAACCATTGATGCGCCAACTCATGCGCTATCAATCCTGGGTCGGCTAAAGTTCCCATAAATGACATCGTCTGATGCTCTTGACCGCCGCCAAAACCGCATTGCGCGTGACCATATTTCTCTTTTTTGAACGGATATTCCACGAAAAGCGAGTCAAAAAGCCGCATGGCAAACGCCGTTTTGACGCTGCCCGCTTTCGACGTCGCAAGCTGTTCGGGATAGACATAATTCAGCATATTCATCGAATCGCCGCGCGACAATAGGGCTTTATCGATGTACTGCACGTAATCTGTCACCGCAATTGCGACCAAATAATTGACAATCGGATAGCGGTGTTTCCAATGAAAAAGTTTGGTTGACGCGTCAATATCCAACTCCCGAACCAACAAACCGTTCGAAGCGACGCGATACTGAGGGGGGCATTCAACGATGACATCAATCGAATCAATTTTATCCACCAAATCCGATTTTCCAGGCCACCAATCGCGGCTGCCGTAAGGCTCGGAAAGGGTCCAAATTTCAGGCTTTGTGCCGCTGCGCAAGCGTTGCTCGAAAGAGCCAAAAGCCGTTCGCGGCGGCACGCCTTGATAGTAAACCGTGACAGAATCCAAAGCGCCTTTCGCCAATGGTTGAGACAAAGTTATGAGCATGGTTTTGTCTCCTAACTGGTTGAAAGTCAATTGATTACCACGTTGTTTTACGCTATCAACGCGCAATACATCGTCGAGGTCAAAGCTCATTGAAGCCATTGGTTCGATTGCTTTGAAATAGGTCGTCACGGCGCCCGAAATGTAACGGACAGCGGGATTGACGCGCCATTCAAAACGGTGGTATTTGATGTCAAAATTGGCGCCCGCACCCGAAGCCTCGTAGGTGAGCATATTGTGATGGTGTTTTTGTTCGGCTTCAATGAGGGCATTGTGCGACTTCTCGAGGTCATAATCGGGCGTTTGTGCCGCCATTTTCAGGCTAAAACTGCTTAGAATAAGCGTGAAGGCAAAGATTTTTTTCAACATTTTTAATTTTTTATATGTATTGATGTATTTGCAAATTGATTTGCACCCGTAACTGCAAATTCATTTGCAGAAAGTAAAACTGCAAATTCATTTGCAGAAAGTAAAACAGTAAGAAGATATGCATTTTATTGCTTCTGCGAATAAATTCGCAGTTACGGGTGCGAATAAATTCGCAAATACATCTACACGTCGTGATACGATTTTAACGGCTAAAAGTAAGTTTATTTTCAAAACTCTAAAGTCAAAATTGTGTCGGGATTTTCAAATCAATAATCATTAAAAATAACCTTTAACGGCGCGCATTGTGGAAAACTAAGCCCCCACGAAAACGAGTCACGCACTTATTTTAAATGGCGTAAATCAGCTTTATTTATGCTAATGATTAATGACTGTTTAATACTGTTAATCACTATTTGATTTTAATAATTAATTACGCCATTTAATAGCATTAATCACACACTAATTTCAATGATTAATAAGTGGTTCAGCAACACTAATTTCTATTTAATTT
>JAYUKJ010000264.1:0-17201 GCA_043764555.1 Saprospiraceae bacterium | reverse complement strand
TGGAGTTGGCTTTGAATAAGTAAAATGTATAGTTTGATTAGGTTTGAGATGTGACAACTTTTCAAATGTCAAATCTGAGTAATTGACGCATTTAGGGACCCCTCAGTATTTTAATGAAAAATGCACTTATTTTATCGATTGAAACCTGAAATAATTAATAACTTTTAAAAAATAGCACTTATGAATCTTTGTACGCTACTGCCATGGATTATTGGCTTGGGTTCGGCGCTTTTGGGCGGACTCATTGGGTGGTATCTCAAAAAATCTAAAGCATCGGAAGAGGATGTCTTGGAATCGCCAACTTATGTTGGTTTGAACGAGCAATACCAGACCGCGTTGACGGGGCATCAGACATTGCAATCGAATTACAGTTCGTTGCGGTCGGATTACGAGCAGCATCAATCTAAATATGCCGCAAAAGAAGCCGAGCTGACCGATTGGTCTGGCCGATACCGCGGCCTTGAAGCCAAATACGCGGCTTCGGAAGCACTCATTGCTGAAAAAGACGCGTCTATCAAGCAATATGTCAACCTTCAAGCGTCTTTTGATGCCAAAACCAAAGCTAAAGAAGCCCTTTTCGTCGAGTTGGAACAAAACCTTGAAACCGTGAAAACGGAGAGAGAAACAGTTGCCAAAAAAGTGTCGGCGCTTCAAGCGTCTTACGATACACAAAAATCTGAACACCACACCGTTGTTAGTCAATTGGCGGCTAAACCAAAAGAAATTGAGGTGATTCGCGAGGTGTTTGTTGATAAAATTATTGAAGTTGAGAAAATTGTCAACGTTGAAGTTGAAAAAATCGTTGAGGTTGAGAAGATTGTTGAAGTCGAAAAAATTGTCAATGTTGAAGTTGAAAAAATCGTTCACGTCGAAGTGCCTTTTGAGGTCATTAAGGAGGTGGAAAAGATTGTCAACGTTGAAGTCATTCGTGAAGTGCCGATTGAGGTGGTGAAAGAATTGGCCATGACGGCGATGATTGCTGAACCTGTAATGAGTATTCGCGAAGTTGAGCGCATTGTTCACGTCGAAGTGCCCGTTGAAGTCATTCGCGAAGTTGAGAAAATCGTTGAAGTTGAGCGCATCGTTAACGTTGAAGTGATTAAAGAAGTTGAGCGCATTGTTCACGTCGAAGTGCCGATTGAAGTCATTCGCGAAGTGGAAGTGCTCGTTGAAGTCGAAAAAATCGTCAATGTTGAGGTTGAAAAAATAGTTGAAGTCGAGCGTATTGTCAATGTTGAGGTCATTCGCGAAGTACCCGTTGAGGTCGTGAAAGAGTTGTCAATGATGGCGGTTACGGCTTCGGCGGTTGAGTCTGTCCGTGAAGTTGAGCGCATTGTGACGGTTGAAGTCCCTTTTGAAGTTATTCGCGAAGTGGAAGTCATTGTTGAAGTTGAGAAAATCGTCAACGTTGAGGTTCCTTTTGAGGTGATTAAAGAGGTAGAGGTTATTGTCGAAGTTGAGAAAATCGTCAACGTTGAGGTTCCTTTTGAGGTGATTAAAGAGGTGGAAGTTATTGTTGAAATCGAGAAAATTGTTAATATTGAAGTCATTCGCGAAGTGCCTGTTGAGGTTGTGAAAGAGTTGTCAATGACGGCTATTTCGGCGTCGTCGGTCGAGTCTGTCCGTGAAATCGAGCGGATTATCAATGTTGAAATCCCCGTTGAAGTCATTCGCGAAGTCGAAGTCATGGTTGAAGTTGAGAAAATTATCAACGTCGAAGTGGAGAAAATTGTTAACGTTGAGGTGATTCGTGAGGTCGAAGTGATTCGTGAAGTTGAGGTCATTCGTGAGGTTGAAGTTGAGCGTATTGTCAACGTTGAAGTTGAGCGTATTGTCAACGTTGAAGTCATTCGCGAAGTACCGATTGAGGTGGTCAAAGAAATCACAATGACGGCTGTTGCGGCGTCGGCGGTCGAATCTATCCGCGAAGTTGAACGCATTGTAAATGTCGAAATCCCCGTTGAAGTGATTCACGAGGTCGAAGTTATTCGCGAAGTTGAGCGCATTGTCAACGTAGATGTTGTGCGCGAAGTCGAAGTGATTAAGGAAATTGAGCGGATTGTTAACGTCGAAGTTCCCGTTGAAGTTATTCGCGAAGTCGAAGTGATTAAGGAAATTGAGCGGATTGTTAACGTTGAAGTTCCCGTCGAAGTCATTCGCGAAGTCGAGGTTATTAAGGAAATTGAGCGGATTGTTAACGTTGAAGTTCCTGTCGAAGTCATTCGTGAGGTCGAAGTGATTAAAGAAGTTGAGCGGATTGTGAACGTCGAAGTTCCCGTCGAAGTCGTTCGCGAAGTCGAAGTGATTAAAGAAGTTGAGCGGATTGTCAACGTTGATGTCGTTCGTGATGTCGTTCGCGAAGTTGAAGTGATTAAAGAAGTTGAGCGGATTGTTAGCGTTGATGTCATTCGAGATGTCGTTCGCGAAGTTGAAGTGATTAAAGAAGTTGAGCGGATTGTTAACGTTGATGTGGTTCGGGATGTCGTTCGTGAGGTCGAAGTGATTCGCGAGGTGCCTGTTGAAGTCATTCGAGAGGTCGAAGTTGTCCGTGAAGTGGCGGCTTTGATGGATACCGAAACGCAGTCGCGCGCGTTGTCGCAACGGCGTTTTTATCGGTCTTCAATGACTTCGGACGATGCTAATGTGGCGAATTATAGCTATGCGTACTTGAATTCGGGCGGCTATTTGAATCTGAAATACCATTATTGGTTGGACGATGACAAGATGTATTATTTCTATTTTGCCGACGAAAATGGGCAAATCGTCCTGCAAAGTGAAGGTTTTGAGTCAATTGAAACCTGTAATGCGGCAATTAGCTACATCGTTGAACACGCAAACGATATGGAATATTACTGGCGCTACAACTTGGGTAATCGTTACCATTTCTATTATTTCAAAAATAGCGACGACTTGATTTTGGCGACGTCGCCACGCTATCGGTCTTACGCGGACATGACGACGGGCTTGATGAAGTTGGTCGGTGGCAAACCACGCCGCGATGATTTGAAAATCGTTGAAGGCATCGGTCCGAAAATCGAAGGTCTTTTCAATGACGCGGGCATTTACACGTGGCGGCAATTGGCAAAAACGGACCCCTCAGTATTGAAAGCTATTTTGGAAGCAGCGGGACCACGTTATAAGATGCACAATCCGACAACTTGGCCGCGTCAATCAGAATACGCCGCCGACGGTCGCTTTGCGGAACTTAAAGTTTGGCAAGACGAAATGTCGGGTGGTAAAGACGCACAGTCAACGGCGGGATAGTTTAAATTAAAAATTAAGAATTAAAAATTAAAAATTAAAGGAGCGCAAGACGTTGATTAACAATAGTTTATAATGGCAGAAGTGCTGCCATCAGCAATTTCAGCTTTGGCTTTTAAGACGGGCGAATAAATTCGCCCGCTATTGATTTTGCCGACAAATCGGTGCTTTGAAGACAACGTTCCGATGTTTTTCATCAATAACGGGCGAATTTATTCGCCCGAAAAATCCAAAGCGGAAATTGCTGTGCTGCCCTTAAATATGTATGGCTGCTTATCGCTCGTTTAATTTTTAATTTTTGATTCAAAATGAGACCCCTCAGTATAAAACGATTATTGGACATAAATAACCAATTAGCGCAATATGAAAATGCGTTCACACCTACTTTTAAATAATATAAAAAACAAATTTCAAACTTCTTAAAAATACGCGTTATGATTTTATTACAAAAAGAAAGCATCGTTAATCAAGAAATTCCCGACCGCGGAAGTCTTGTTGATATTATTAAAATTCACCACGCCGTTAACATCAAAGCCTTGCGCGTGATGCTCGACATTGAACATCCTTTCATCGGCGACTTGAAAGTCGTTTTGACGTCGCCCGCTGGCACTGCTGTCACTTTGCACAACCGCGCGGGTGGCAACTCGGACAATATCAAGCAGACTTACGAAGGTAAAGTGGTCGCTGGTCTTGCGGGAGAATCCGTTGAAGGCGAGTGGAAATTGACCGTTCAAGACTTCGCACCGCGCGATACGGGTAGCTTAAAGACGTGGGCTTTGGCAATTGATTGCGACCACGGCAGCCATTCTGAAATCTTCATTCCCGACGGCGCAGACGCGTGGTTGGTGAGTGAGCAAGTCTGCAAACAAGCGGGCATCATTGAAGACGTTCACGTTCATGTCAACATCGAACATCCGTTTATCAACGACATTGTGGCCAAACTCGTTTCGCCTGATGGCGAAGCGTTCATGTTGCACAACCGTCAAGGCGGTTCGGCGGACAACATCGACAAGATTTACGGCATGGAAGTATTAGGTGGACTCAAAGGGAAAAATACGCTCGGCAAGTGGGGTTTGTTGGTCAAAGACTGCGCACCCCGCGACAGTGGCACTTTGAAAGCGTGGAAAATCGCGTTCTCGTACCAACAAATCGACAATTTGGCGTCCGTTGTGTCGGCCGAACAAGCGGCAATTTTGAACAGCAACGGCATCCATTCTTTCAACAAATTGTCAACCCTCGGCACGGCGGGTTTGCGCGATTTGCTGGCGGGTTCGGAAGGTGACCACACCTATGACGGTCTCAACGGCATCTTAGACGCGGCTAAAGCTGCCGCTGCTTAATGCCTTAATTGTCAATATTGTATGAATAATAAAAAACGCCTTGTCCAAGCAATCGGACGGGGCGTTTTTACGTAGAAATGCGCTGCATCGCGTCTCGGCGTCGCGCCTGAACATCTTGCCTGAACATCCCACAATTCCGCATTTCAAGCCATGGGCAAAAAATAGGACTCCTCAGTATGGACGCCAAAAAAGCGTATAAATCATTGATTTACACGCTTTTTTGGCGTCCATACTGAGGGGTCCTTGTTTGTATTGTAAATTTTATTTATCAGTTTATTTAATGTATGTTAATGGTCGTTTTTTATTCTAATAATTGGGTATTAAAGCAAAACTTTGTGCTTCGTAAAAAACAAAATCATTATGGTAAACAGCAAGTCACAGCCGCGCGAAAAGCGACTTTACATTAAGAAAACATTAATCACACAAGATGAATTATGGAAATTAATTGTTCCCATTCTCTGGGCGCCCTTGATTCGTTTTTACTTGACGGAATGGGTGGATGAGATTGATTTTTCAAAGACGCCCATTTTTCTGGATAAAGAATTAAAACGCTTAACGCCACGCGGAAAAGCTAAAAATCGGGCAGTTGACGTACTTATGCGGGTGCATCTAAAAAATGGGATGATGAAAAAACTTTTGTTGCACGTTGAAATCCAAGGCTATTTCGACCCTCAATTTCCGCACCGCGTTTTTCAGTATTTTTACCGCATTAGCGACGCTTTTCAAGAGCAAATCGAAACGCTTGTGATAATGATTGATGAAAATCCTGATTATCGTCCATGCGAATTTCGTCAAGGTTGTGGTCAAACATCGGTGCATTTTCAATTCCGTTTGTTCAAATTATTGGACAATCCACCGCCTTATTTGGGTAAAGAAGACAACCCATTTTCCATCGTTTTGGAGGTGGCGTGGTACGCTTTGAAACAAAATAAGCTCAAGAATGACGATGACTTGATGGCATTGAAATACCGTTTAATCAAGCGACTGAAAGAGCAAAATGTTGAGGAAAAAGTCATTTATGCCCTGCTCGATTTTATAAATATTTATCTGCCTTTTTATAATTCAGAAAAAGCCAGTACCTTTGAGGAAAATATTGAATCACTCGTTTTCAAAGATGATATTATGGAAGCAACAACAATTCGGGAATTATACATCCAAAGAGTCCAAGAGCGGGAGTTGAAATTGACAAAGAAACTCAATACCTCTGAAGCGAGAGTCAAAGAAGAAGCGCGTATGCGTCAAGAAGAAGCGCGTATGCGTCAAGAGGAAGCACGTATGCGTCAAGAGGAAGCGCGTATGCGTCAAGAGGAAGCGCATAAGCGCCAAACTGCCGAAGACGGACTCAAAATGGCGATTTTGGGTTGTTATAACCAAGGTTTTTCGGTTGAAAAAATCGCGGAGATGTTATCTCAACCGCTTGCTTTTGTGCAACAATTAGTCAATCAAAGTAAGAATATTTAGTCAATTATTCATATCTGAAAAAGCCTGTAAATCAATGATTTACAGGCTTTTTGTCTTTTATACTGAGGGGGCCTAAAAAAAAATATTTCTATTAATAATTGAACTTAAACCGCGACAAATCAGGCTTCCGTTTCCGTTTCCGCGCCACTTCATAATTATAAATAGCCTTACCAATATTCGCCATAAATGGATAACCAACGCTATCGTAATCATATTTATCGTCGTTAAAAATACCGTCCGAATTGCAATAAATCGTTACAGTGAGCATAAATTCGACGCCTTTTTCAAAGTCAACGATGTAGGCATTGTCAATCAAAAAACCGTAAGCATCGCCCACTTTATTGAAAATCCGAATGTTTTTGGGCATCGGTTTTTTGTCGTCGCCAAACATCAAAAATTTGCAATACGAATCGTACGAACCCGCGCTGTCGGCGTCGGGATATTTCGGGCTTTTGCTTTCAAGCGGCGACATACTCATGTATTTTCTGACGAATTGATAATCATCTTCGGTCAAGTCAAAACGCTGCTTTGCGGGGACACATTCGGGAAACAAAACGGTCTTCAACATCTGTTGCTGCGTTTCAATTGGATAATTATTGCGATACGTAAAGTCAAATGGTTCAGCGATTAAGCTATCGCGACGCATAAATCCTTTGCCAACACCAATCGGTTTTGGCGCTTTGTAATCCTTCGTCGAAACAAGCATCGGTTGATAAAAAAGCCGCTTCAATAACACTTTATCATCGGCGCCATTTTGCACTTCTTGGAACGTAATTGGGTTCGACCGCTTGTTTTGTTCTCGCGTCATCGAGATTTGCAAACGGTGGGCAACCCGCATATCTTTAAAGCCTTTTGCCGCCAAAATTTCGTTAAAAGGCTCTTGTCCCATGAACTCATAGAGCCGATTGTGGGCATCATTGTCACTGACCAATAATATTTTTTTGACATAATGTTCAACCGTCGGCAAACCCCCGTTTTCCAAATTCGTCGGGTCTTGATATTGCTTGATTTGAGCCTCATAAACCGAGTCGGACAGCATCGGTGTCATTCGCGTTAATCCTTTGATTTTCAATTGATTAAGTTTTTCTAAAGCCAATAAAGACGCGGGTAATTTGACCGTCGAAGCGGGATAAAAATACTCATCCGCATTGACCCGAAAGCGGTAGCTCGTAAAAGTCGGACGGTTTTTTTTATCCCGATTTATCTGCGTATAAAGAATTTGAACGCGACGGTCTGCCGCATTTTTCAGAATATCACCGAATAATTCGGGTTGTTTCTTCATCAAATCTTCCAAAAACGAGTCGTTCGATGCTTGGGAATAGACGAATCCTGAAGGAGTGATAATTAAGAGCAATAAGAGCAATAAGAGCAGTTTCTTCATGAATTAAGGATTTAGATTTTAATCAAATTAGTTATTTAGGAATGAAAGTAACGCGACTTTAAAGTCGCGAAATAGCGCTTTAAATGAGTCGAATTGAATTGTTTACTACGAGTCGTGACTTTAAAGTCGTGTTACGTTCAAAGCGTAAAGATGTTTAAATTCTAATAAAAAAGCCATTTTTTACTCTTTTTCAAGTAAAAAATGGCTGTTCCCGCTTTAAGGGATGTCGGAAGACGCCATGTACTGAGGGGTCCCTTTTTTGAAAATGAATGAGTTATCTATTCAAAATCGTGTCTTTTAATTTCCTCAAAATGAAAACAATTTGTTCCAAATCCACCATATCCGTCGCGTCAAATTGCTTACTTACGCAATAATCCTTACCCGAAAGCGTCGTAAAATTCCAGTTTTTGCCCTGTAACCAACAACCATAAAGCGGTTGACCGTCTTTATTCAACTCTTGTGCGAGAATCATTGCTGCCAACATTTGACCTTCTGGGTCATGGTCATCGCCCAAAGAACGCTTGAATTCTTGAAGAAAGAAATAAGGACTTTTCGGGCGATTCGCATTGGTTGGGGTTGCCAACATTCCATCCACTTTTACTGAAATCGAAATGCCCTCAACTTCGCCATTGAGTCGGCGTTCGTAGAAAATACGAATTTTTTTAGGTACATTGAGTTTTGCAACGAAAAAAACAAGCGCCACAAAATTCATTTTCAATTCTTCTTCGTTCCAATCGCGCCCCACTAATTTCATATCGGCTTGTGCTTCATTCAATATTTCCTGTTGCCCAACCGTCAACGTACCCGACGCATCCAGCCAAGTGTCAAGAATTGTACATTCTGATTGCTTTTCAATATTGAAACGTTCAATCACTTCTGCACCGTCGTAATGATTTAATTTTTCTATATTTTCCATGTCAAAAACTATTTGATGCATCAAATTATTCAACAAATATACGCTTTTTTTTAGAGAATTTTGTCGAAATTGTCGAAAAATGGCGTTTTCCGCTTTACGGGATGTCGGAAGCCGCCGAATACTGAGGGGTCTCTCAATCACGCTTTTTCCTCCCAAACCGCGCACAAATGCACAATTGTTCGTACGGCAGCTTCCATATCTTGCACCGAAACGTGTTCTTGACGCGAGTGAATCGCTTGTTCGCCCGCGAATAAATTGGGGCAGGGGAGACCCATAAATGACAACCGCGAGCCGTCCGTTCCGCCGCGAATACTGCCAAGATTGGGCTTTAAACCCGCCCGTCGGATGGCTTCTTTGGCGTTTTCAATGACTTGCGGATTTTTATCCAACACATTTTTCATGTTCCGATATTGCTCAAAAACGTTGACATCTGCTTTGGAATTCGGGTAGCGTTTCATTACTTTTTCGACGACTGCTTTCAGAATTTCCGCCTTTTTTGCGAGCAATTTGTTGTCAAAATCGCGCAAAATGAACGTAATTTTAGCATTTTCCAAGCCACCTTCAATCTTAACGGGATGCAAAAAACCTTGCTTTTTCTCCGTCGTTTCGGGCGTCAGTTTAGATTTTGGCAACGCCGAAACGATGTCCGAAGCAATTTTAATCGAATTTTCCATTTTCCCTTTTGCGTAGCCGGGGTGTGCCGAGACGCCTTGGATTGACACCGTCGCACCGTCGGCACTGAATGTTTCGTCTTCGACATCGCCGGCGGGACCACCGTCTAAAGTGTAGCCAAAATCGGCGGCGAGTCGTTTCATATCCACTTTGTCAACGCCGCGACCAATTTCTTCGTCGGGCGTGAACAGAATCCGAATTTTGCCGTGTTTTACTGAGGGGTCTTTCAATAATTGATACGCCGCATCCATAATTTCGGCAACGCCCGATTTATCATCCGAACCCAAAAGTGTCAAACCCGACGCTGTAATCACGTCATTTCCAATTTGCGTTTTCAAGTACGGGTGTTCCGAAAGGCGAATCACTTGGCTCGTATCATCGGGAAGTGTAATATCTTGACCTTGATAATTGCGGTGCAGAATCGGTTTTACGCCCGTTCCCGACGCATCAGGAGCCGTATCAACGTGGCTGCAAAAGCACAAAGTTGGTACATTGGCTTTGTCGGTATTTGCGGGAATTGTCGCATAAACGTAGCCAAATTCGTCCATTTCCGCGTCAGAAACACCCATTTCGAGCAATTCTTGAACGAGCAAACGGCTCAAATCTTTTTGCTTTTCGCTCGATGGCGTTGTATCTGACATCGGGTCAGCTTGCGTGTCAATCTGGACATAGCGTAAAAAACGCTCGGTGACGGTGTACTTTAAATTCATTATGTTTTTAACTTGAATTAATTTTAAAATTTGAGGTGCAATTTTCATAAAAAAGTCGGCGTTGAACGAAACAATGCCGACTTTTTTTGAAAAAATGGGCTTTACACTGAGGGGTCCTTTTTAAATCAAAAAAAGCCGTTTAATTCATCAGAATTAAACGGCTTTTAAATTGACTATTTGTGGGCAATTACCTCATGTTTTTCTTTAATTTCTCCACAACTTCAAGCATTAAGCCCGTTTTTTCGGCAATATGCGTCGTTGTTATTTTACCTTTTTCAAGTAAAGAAACGGCTTGTAAATATGCCGCTTTAGTCTTAATAGCAAATGCTAATTCAACATCCGCAAACTCAGCGACTGCTTCAAGAGGCTCAATACCTTTTTGAAGCATATTAATAACGACATTTTGGTCTTTAATCAAAGCTCCTTCTTGTCTTCCTTCTTGTCTTCCTTCAACTTTGCCTTCTTGACGGCCTTGTTTGAAGCGCATATCTTTGCTAATATCGATGATGATTGGCATATCAGTTAGAATTTTAGTTAATAATGGTTGCAAATTACGCAGACTTGAAATAATATCCAACTGAACAAGGTTTTTTTCTAAATTTAGACCGCCTTTGTTGAGCTTTTTAAGGCGTTGCAGAATTTGAATGATAATTTCTTCCTTGCTTTTACCCTTATAATCGCAAAGAATGGCTAACATAACTTCCTCAGGAATAGAAGAATTGATGAATAAATCATAAGAGACTTCATGCATGTTAATGACCTCAATATTGAACTTCAGATTGAGTAATTTTAGTTCTGATTTTATATGTTTCAGCTTCTTTTTTCTGCCAATATAGACCACAACTTGGCGCACGGGTAGATGATATTTATGCCAAAGCAAGCCATAATACACCAAATCGCGGTCAAGAATCACAGCTTCGTCTTTACCATGCACTTCGCCATGAAAAATGTAATCATCCTTTGGGTTGGGATGGCAAACACGCCGCAACCAATCGGGGTCACGCTCCAATGTTTTTTGTAAAGAAGCGGTAACGGGCTGCGTATTTGAAAAATGTTTAATGCCTAACACTTTGGTAGCAATTGCTTTAATGAGTGTTTCTGATTCTTCCTTGAAGATTTTATCGAATTCGTGTGCCATAGTGATGTTTATTGAAAAAATGGGTAAATTGTTTTATCAAGCAAAAATAGAAAGACAATCTGAATCCACAAGAATCGGTTAAGAATCTTGGCAATATTTAAAAAAAAGCCTTGGAAACACTGGTTTTCAAGGCTTTTTTTCAATTATACTGAGGGGTCCATCTTTTTGCTTTTTAATCATTATTACTTATCGCTTCGGCAAAAACGACATTTTTATAGATGTCTTTCAACGTCAATAGGCTATCAAAATGAGGCAGATGTACTGTTTGATTTACGTCTTTATACACTTCAAAACGCCAACCTTTTGCGTCGCGGCTGTACACCCGAATGAGTGGTTCTTCTTGGGAAATAATCAAATAATATTGCAAAGAAAGCAAGGCAGTATATTCGGTAACTTTATCGGAATTGTCCGTTTTATCCGAGTTTTCAGACGTTACTTCAATCAATAATTCGGGTTTAGTAACACCATGAGAATCAATATCATCGCTCCTTTTGGCAATCGCTAAATCGGGATAACGATAGTGTTTTCCGCGTCTGATGATTGTCCGAACATCGTGGCGTATGATGTCGTAGCCCTTGTCTTCAAGGAATCCAAGCCGCAAAGTACAATTTCCCGCTATCCTATTTCCGATTCTACTACCACCATTCATTTTAAACATTTTTCCGTTAACAAATTCATGGCGAAGCGTCGAATGACGTTCCAACTCAAAGTATTCTTCGACCGTATATTTTTTTTCGGCAATTGCGGATGCGATGGCTGTCATGCTTCAATTTTGTTTAAAATGATGGACAAATGTATGTTTTTATTCCGAAAATACAAAAAAACGAGCAATATACTGAGGGGTCTTCTTTCAAAGAAAAAGCCTTGACAACCGAAGTAGCCAAGGCTTGAATATCTTTAAAGTGAACGTTTTTTTACGCCATTTCCAAAGCCAAAGTCGCTTTTACAAGCCCTTTCGCCAACAAATATTCCGCAATTTGAACCGCATTTGTCGCTGCTCCTTTGCGTAAATTATCGGCAACAACCCATAAATTTAAGGTTTTGGGTTGCGACTCATCGCGGCGAAGGCGACCGACGAACACTTCATCTTGTTCGTGGGCATCTTTCGGCATCGGATATTTATTGTTCTGAACATCATCCACCAAAATGACCCCCTCAGTATTGGCGAGCATTTCGCGCACTTCGGCGAGGTCGTATTCTTTTTTGAATTGCAAATTCACGGATTCAGAATGACCACCAACCGTCGGAATCCGCACCGTTGTCGCCGTCACCATGATGGTTTTGTCGCCCATGATTTTTCGGGTTTCGTTGACCATTTTCATCTCTTCCTTCGTGTATCCGTTTTCCAAAAAGACGTCAATGTGTGGAATCGCATTGCGGTGAATTTGGTGTTTATACGCCATTTTGCCGTCAAAAATGCCTTTTTCTTCATTTTCTAACTGCTCAACTGCCGCAACGCCCGTGCCTGTGACGGACTGATAAGTGGAAACAACAACGCGCTTAATTTTGTAGCGGTCGTGCAAAGGTTTCATCACAACGACCATCTGAATCGTCGAACAATTGGGGTTAGCGATGATTTTATCGGCTACCGTCAACGTATTTGCATTGACTTCAGGAACGATTAGCTTCTTAGTCGGGTCCATCCGAAAAGCCGACGAATTGTCAATAACCGTCGTGCCAACTGCCGCAAATTTTGGGGCAAATTCCAACGATGTCGAACCGCCCGCCGAAAAAAGCGCAATATCGGGACGCATTGCAATCGCCGTTTCCATCGAAACCACGGGAAATGGTTTGCCTTTAAATAGAAGTATTTTACCGACGCTGCGTTCAGAAGCCACGGGAATGAGTTCTGTTACGGGAAAATTACGTTGTTCCAATACCTTTAAAATTGTTGTGCCGACCAAACCTGTCGCACCCACTACGGCTACTCTCATTTTGATTTAATTTATAACGTTTGACAATATATGAAATGATGAATGATGAACGATAAATGATGAATTTTTAGCAACCCATAACTTAACGTTTCACATTGACCAATTCTTTAAAATTAATTGATTCAGAATTGGGCGGCAAAAGTAGGCGTTTTCCCCGTTTCAATTGTTGGATTTTCTTTTTTTTACTTGAAAATGTTTGAAATTATCATTTGAAAAGTCCGAAATCGTCGAATTGTGTTGTATTTTGGCTCTTATACTGAGGGGTCCTATTTATTTACAAAATAATTAAACACCACTAATTAATAATGAGAACGAACAAAATTATTGCTTTTACTTACCTGTTTATGGCGTTTTTGGGTGCTTCATCGGCTCAAACTGCTAACCCTTACGACATTCTTATCAACGAATTTATGCCCGATCCATTGCCACAAGTGGGTTTGCCCAATTCTGAATTTATCGAATTATTTAATCGTTCCAATAAGACCATAAATCTTAAAGATTTTAAGATTGTAAATGGCTCTGCTTCAACGATTTTACCGACTTTTATGCTCAAACCTGCCGCTTATGTCGTGATTTTTACCAAAAAAACGGGTGTTGATTTCGGCAAATTCAATGATAAAAATGTGGACACAATTCAAGTCAATAAACTCGTAGGATTGAGCAATCCGAATGATACTTTTTACTTAGCAGACCCGACTGGAAATGTGATTGATATTGCCTTTTATGACCTATCATTCTATCAAAATCCGTCAAAAAATGACGGTGGTTGGACGCTCGAACGCAGCCGACCGAACGCGCCTTGCAACGGTTTGTGGTGGATTGCTTCTAATAATTTGCGCGGAGGAACGCCTGGGATTCGCAATTCGGTGGCGGTTGATTCAGTTGACAAAACGCCGCCTTTGGTTGAGCGTTATTTCGTTAAAGATGATAGGACAATTGTTCTAACTTTTGACAAAAGTCTCGACCGTGTTGTTGCGGAACAAACGCTTCAATATCAGATACTTGAAGGGATAAAAATGTCCTCATCTAAAATTTTCTCGCCTAATTTTACGACTATTCAGTTGTTGCTCAGTACGGCGTTGCAACCCAAAAAAAACTACAAATTGGTCGTAAAAACAACCTTGAAAGATTGTCAAGGTATTCCTCTCAGTATTCCAGACACTTTGGATGTGCAATTGCCCGAAAAACCTGCGCGTAATGATTTGATTATCAATGAATTGTTGGCAAATCCAGAAACAAATGGCAGCCGTTTTTTAGAATTGTATAACCGTTCCGACAAGGCATTAGATGTTGGCGGTTTGAGGATTTTTGATTCAACACGCGGTGATGCTAAAGTCGTTTTGACGAATTTTCTTTTGTTACCAAAACAGTATATTGCCTTAACAGACAACTCTTTATACATTCAAAAACGTTATAAATCGGAGCGTTTTAAGTTTGCGATTCTGAAAAATAAATTGCCCGCATGGAATGAAGCGTCGGGCAACGTAACACTTTACGCCATTGATGGCTCAAAAACGGTCATACTTGACAGCTTTTCCTACCAAAAATCATGGCACAATCCACTACTTGCCACGACCGAAGGCGTGTCTTTGGAACGCATCAATCCCGATTTATCCAGCTCAACGGCTTCAAATTGGCAATCTGCCGCCGAAGGGAGCAATTTTGGAACGCCCGCTCAACAAAATTCTCAATTCCGAAATCTGAAAAAGGACCCCTCAGTATCCAGCCCATTTTGGCTCGAAAAAAACAATTTTTCGCCCGATGATGATGGTTTTGAAGACGCACTTTTGTTAAATTATAGATTGGAAAAGAGTGGGGGAGTGACCAATATTCAGATTTTTGACAGCAGCGGGCGATTGGTTAAAACCTTGTCAGCCAATGAGTTATTGGCTACTGAAGGCATCATTCGTTGGCAAGGTGAGCGCGCCGATGGAACAAAAGCGTCAGTTGGTATTTACATTTTGACAATAGACGTAACTTTTCCGAATGGTTCAACAATGCGCCAAAAAATTCCTTGTGCCTTGACCACTCAATTTTAATATACGCCTTATTTTTATTTGTTAAAACAGCCATGCGAATTGTCAAAAAGGGGAAATAGAATTGGCGGCATCAAATATTTTTTTACTTTTGCAGCCGCACTATCAGCGAAATGCATGGAGATATTTGATAAAGACATACACGCCTACACCTGGCTTGAACGCACAATTGCCGCCGTCCTCATCGTCGGTGTACTTTTGTGCATCTACCAACCCGATTCTTACACAATCAAATCTTTGACGCGGTTTGCGCCTCAAATTACGATTGGTTATTGGCTAATTGGTTTGTTTTTTTTGGCAATTAGGCAAAATAGATTGACCATGGTTGCCTTCATTTGTTGCGGTTTTATGTGCATTTTTCTAAAAAATGCAAGTAATCGTGCCTTGGTTCAACCGACAAAGACAAGTGAACCTATGGTGAAAATTGCGCAATTCAATCTTGCCGCAGTCAATGGGAATTACAATGAATTGGTTGATAAAATCATTAAATCTGATGCAGATGTCGTGTCGCTTCAAGAAGTGCCAATAACGTTTCAAAATTGGTTGGAGGACACCTTAAAGCCCGTTTATCCGCACTATTGTCGGTCGGCCGCTGCCGATTTTAGGGGCATTTTATTGTTGTCAAAACATCCATTTATTAGCTGTGATACCATTAAGTCGGATAATATTTCTAACTTATCCATTAGTATTCGGACTAAAAATTCAGCGCGTAAAATTTTTGTTATCTGCACTTACCTCGCGCCCCCGTTTGGGGCCGCAGCCTATAAAACTTTTCGACATCAGTTGGATACTATAGCCAATTATACTAAAATGCTCGGCGAACCTTATATTACAGTCGGCGATTTTAATATGGAAGGCTCCTCTTTCGAGATTCAACAATTTCGTCGGGCAACGGGCATTTCAGACAGTCGCCGTGGCTTTCAACCGATGCGACAAGATGGTACTTACGATTTGACCGAAATTCCAACCGACCATATATTTTATACACCACACTTTCAATGCGTTGATTTTCAAACAGTTAGCGATTCTTCGAGAGGACATCTCGGTATCGTCGGCGCTTATCAGTTTCAAATAGACTCCACACTCGGCAGCAATGTTTCAAAAAAGGATTGAAAGTTTTAGCTATGCGTTTAAAGGCATCGCCACGCTTTTTACGTCGCAACCCAATGCGCGTGTTCACGGCGTCGTGTTGACATTTGTCGTTTTAGCAGGTTTCTATTTCAAAATTGAGAAAATGGAATGGCTCGTTATTACACTCGTCGCAGCGCTCGTTTTGTCGGCAGAAGCCATGAATACGGCGGTCGAATTTGTGGTCGATTTGGTGTCACCTGATTATCATCCGCTCGCGGGAAAAGCGAAAGATGTGGCGGCGGCAGCGGTTTTGTTAGCTGCTTTCGGGGCAATAATTGTTGGTTTGATTATCTTTTTACCTAAAATTTTAATTCTATTTCAGATTTGACAAGTGTCTAAAATTGTCAAATCTAATTTTAGGACCCCTCAGTATAAAGCCAAAAAAAGCCAAAAAAAAGCCAAAAAAAGCCGTTTCGACTTGTTCGAAACGGCATTTTTTTGGCTTTATACTGAGGGGTCCTAAATTAGAAAATCGAATAAAAATCTTTCGTCAAATTCCGATACTCATCCGTAAAATCGCGGTCGCCCATTGTGGAATGTTGTAAAATTAATTCCTCATATTGTAAGGTTTTGGGCTGCAACTCGAAGGACAATAAAAGGCGTTCAATGGGTTTTTCTTTTTTGAATCGAACATCCATTCTTTCTGTGTTGTGGAAGCCGTAAGTTGTTGCAATTTCGATAAACCTCATGCCTTCAAGCAAGGGTAGAATCACGCAAAAGCGCCCATTTTTTGCCAATAACTCGCGTGTGGCATTCAATAAATCACCATGTGGCAACTTCACCGTATGCCGAACATTTGTCTTGTCACCATTAGAATTAAGCGTTCCTCCCGTAAAAAATGGTGGATTGCTAACGATTAAATCGTATTTAGTGGCTGTTTTGCGGGCAAAATCTTGAATTGATAAAGGGAACACGGCAAGGCGTTCGGAGAAAGGTGCGCCTTCAAAATTCTCTTGTGCTTGTTGTGCTGCTGCCTCATCAATTTCAACGGCGTGAATTTTGGACCCCTCAGTATTTTGGCTCCTTTGGGCCAACATAACGGCAATTACACCCGTTCCAGTACCAATATCGAGGATGTTTTTTGCGCCTTCAAGGTTTGCCCAAGCGCCGAGCAGAACGCCGTCCGTACCCACTTTCATGGCACAACGGTCTTGATGTATTTTAAATTGTTTGAAAGTAAACGGCTTGTTTTCTGCAATTTTTTCTTTCGACATACATTCT
>JAYUKJ010000263.1:0-4689 GCA_043764555.1 Saprospiraceae bacterium | reverse complement strand
TGTTTTGGCCAATAATGTAGCCTTCATACGTAAAACAGCCCTCAAATTGGTAATAATTTCCAACATTCAGTTCATTTAACATGATATATTTTTTTAATTTTTTTAGGTGATAAAATGGTAACAAAACACAAAAAAAACAGAATTATACTGAGGGGGTACTAAATCTTATAATCAATTGATTTTCAATGATTTAAGTTTGTTAATTTTAAGAAAAAATAACAACTTTTAGTTGGAAAATCATACGCCGCTTACTTGCCAATCAAATCGTGCATTTTCGACATTCCAATCCACTTTGACCGTTGCATTTTTCGGAATTTCGCCGCCGATGATTTTATCCGAAAGCGGCGTGGCGATGCGGTCTTCAATTGTATCTTTCAAAGGCCGTGCGCCATAAACGGGCGAAAAACCCGAATTGACCAATTCTTTTTTGGCCGCTTCCGTCCATTCGAGTGTGATGTTTTGTTGTGCCAAAAGCCGCGCAAAATTTTTCAAATGAATGTCCAAAATTGTCAATGCGCCCCCCTCAGTAATTGGGGCAAACGGAATCAAAGTCATGCCGCGCCCGAGAAATTCAGGGCGAAAAGCCTTCGCACCGTTCGGCATTTTGGTTTCCGACATCTTCGTGCGGAGTTCGTCGCGTTGCGGAATTTCGCCTTTATTGAATTGGTCAACAATCCACTGACTGCCGATATTTGAGGTAAAAATCACGACGGCCTTTGAAAAATCGCCTTTTTTACCCTGTTTATCGCTCAAAGTACCTTCATCCAAAATTTGCAAAAAAATGTCATAAACGCTCGGATGCGCCTTTTCAATTTCATCAAAAAGCACAACCGAATAAGGCCGTTGTCGAATTTTATTGACCAACAAACCGCCTTCTTTGTAACCGATATACCCAGGCGGCGAGCCGTATAAAAGTGCCACCGAATGTTCCTCTTTAAATTCAGACATATCAAAACGAATCAATGAGTTGGCATCGTTGAACAACATGGCGGCAATCGCTTTTGTCAATTCCGTTTTGCCCGTTCCCGTCGGGCCGAGGAAGAAAAAAGCGGCGGCAGGTTTATTGGCCTCGCGCAAACCCGCCCGCGAACGGCGCAAGGCTTCGGCAACGGTTTTCAAAGCGTGGGGTTGACCGACGACGCGGCGTTCCAAAAGAGATTCCATTTGCAACAATTGCCGTTGTTCTTCCGCTTGAATTTTGCCCATCGGGATGCCCGTCAAATAGGCAATTGTGGCGGCAATATCTTCGGCGGTTGCGGTTGATTGCGGTTCGATTGTCCATGATTTGAGTTGCGCCAATTTTTTTTCAAACACTTCCGCTTCCGTTCCCGTATAATTTTCTTCTAACTTTTGAATCAATAAATGCGACAACCGATTCGGCAAAGCGGCTGACAACCGCTTCAAATCGGCGTCATACTGAGGGGGGGCATTTTCTGCCAAAGGCTGCACTTTTTCTAACCATTCTGCTTCAATTTCGGCAATTTCGTTGGCATTTGTATCGTTCATCACCTTCACGGAAGCCATTGTTATGTCCATCACTTCGAGGGCAGACGTCGGCAATCGCTTGTCACCAAGGTATTTTTTGGCCAATTGAACGGACAAAGGCATGGCGGCTTCGGCGAGTTTGATTTTATGAAAATCCTCATATCGAGCCATCAAACCGCGCAACATATCAACGGCGACATCTTCCGTCGGCTCGTCCACGCGCAAAACCGTAAAACGGCGTTTGAAAGCGGGGTCACTTTCAAAAAATTCTCGATATTCGGCTTCGGTTGTCGCGCCGATAACGGTCAATTCGCCCCGCGCCAATTCAGGTTTTAAGAGATTCACCGCCCCCGTTCCGACTGAGCCGTTTGGGTCGAGTAAAGTATGAATTTCATCAATAAATAAAATCGCATTACCGAGACTTTTAATATTTAAAATTGTGTCTTTCAATCGTGATTCAACTTCTCCTTTAAATGCGCCTGCGACAAGCCGCCCATTGACATCCAATTCAAAAATGGACGCATTTTGGAGTCTTTCAGGCACTTTTCCCGCCAAAATCTGCAAAGCCAAACCGCCGACAACGGCAGTTTTTCCAACGCCAGGTTCACCAACTAACAATACATTTGGCGACAAACGTTTGCCGAGAATCTCAATCAATTGTTTGAGTTCTTTATCGCGCCCGACAACGGGGTCAATTTTGCCTTGTCGCGCCCGTGCCGTGAGGTCTTCGCAATATTTTTCCAAAGCGTGGGCGTTCGGTTTTTCGGTTGCCGACGGACGTTCTGACGCGCCGTTTTGACCCTTATTGGAACTATTATTGAGTTCGCCGCCGATGGCTTCAAATAGCGCATTTTGCTTGTTGCGCCCTTCTTGCACTTCGCTGAGGGTCAACGGAAAACGCTTCAATTGGTCAGCCGTAAAGCCGATTTCAGGCGTACACAAGGCTTCTAACACAATAATTGGTGATACTGTCGGCTCAAATCGTTGCGTCCGCAAACGAAAAGCCTCTTGCAAAACGGCTTGCGCTTTGTCGTCTGCCGTTGGCGATTCGACGGAACGGGCCGATTTTGGCGCATTCTCAATCCGCAAATCCGCCCACGAACGGAGGCGAAACACGTCTTTCCCAATTTGTTGCAAAAACGGTTGCACCCCCACATCCTCATGCAGCAAACCCCAAAGCAAATGTCCTGCGGAGAATTGCGCTTGGTGGTGTTCTCTGGCTTTCGCCTGTGCGGTCGAGATGGCGGTTTCGACGGCGGTACTGAGGGGGATGTTGAGGGTTGCAGTCATTATGATGTTCTAATTATATGTTGTTATTATATTGAGTTAACTATTAGAATATGCGTTTTAACATTGAAATTATGGAAACTATGATTAAAATTCCTCCGACTATTGCATCCGCTTGCTTACCATCACCATCTAAATCAGGCATTTCAGAGAGGGATACAGCCAATGCAACTGTTTTTTTGCCTTCAGCTGCATTATTTGTTAAAAAATCAATATGTCGGATAAGACAGCGTAAATCAAATATAATTTTATCCGCTTCACCTTTCAATTGCCCATATCGTCCATAGGCATAAGAATCCCGTTCACGAAATGTTGTATGGTGATTTACACTACCACCCATCATTTTTTGTATAATTTTTATCAAATCGGTTGCCTCGTTTTTTAAAAAAGACAACTCATTTTTCACGTTAAAAGGGTTGGTTATTTCAAATTTTGAAATATCTACCTTATCAACTTTTTTGCCTAATTTCTCAATCTCTCGGTGTAAAACAGCGAGTTCATTGGCAACGGATTGGAGTTTAATGAATGATGACATAGTTTATTATTTTTGAAAATTAAAAATTTAGTTGTAAAAATTAACTAAAATGGATACGTGTACCTATTTTCGACACCATTAGAGTCAACTGCATGTACATGAGCTGAACTATGATGGGCCGCTTCTGGGCCGCCATCATTGCTAGGTCTATGTCCGTCAGGATGCTCTTGCCAATAATTACTAGAATTGTCTCTGTGACTTTGCCCAAGAACATCACCATCTCTTCTAGCTTCGTTAAAACCCCTATTTCCCCTTTCTGGTAAACCATTACGCCTAATTTCTTGAGTAGGTGTTTGTACAGCATGTTCTTCTGGAATATTAGCATGTTCCTGCGCTCTTCGTCGCGCTTCATCTCTGCTGCCACAAGCTATGTCTGCCAATCCCAAAATGTCAACCCTACTATTCGTGTCTTTCACGTACTTGTAAATACCCATACCTCCTTTCAACCCAATCGGGTCAGAACTCACATACACCCCCACCTTCGGGTCATAATACCGAAAACGATTATAATACAACCCCGTTTCCACGTCTTCATACTGTCCGGGATAGCGAAACGGGCAGTCTTCTGCTTCACCGCGTAAGTTCCGAGCTTCGCCATAAATGCTCAAATCCATTGCCCACACCTCTTTGCCGCCGTCGTCAAACATTGCGGCAGGCGTTCCGAGATGGTCGGTTACGATACTGTAACGTGCGGCATCGGTTATTTTCGCAATTGGCGAAAATGTATCAGGTTCAAAAACCCACGTCGTGATATTGTCGGGCGCGGGTTGTGCGCGGTTTTGGGTTTTAAAGTCGTCAAAATTAGCTTTATACTGAGGGGGTAACAAATCGGCACGTTCTGTCCATTCATGCAACGGCACGTCGGCGTCCCAAATCCAACGCGTTGTTTTGTCTTGAAAAGTCTTTGACAAACGCCGTCCGAGAGCATCATACGTAAACGTAACTGTTTGGTTATCAGGACGTTTTACGGTTTCCAACATACCCGACGCGTTCCAATCGTACAACCACGTTTTGCCGTTTGCTTCGGTTTTTTTAATCAAATTGCCTTCAAAATCGTAGTCAAAACGCACGCCATCGGCTTCCAACAATTGCCCTGCTGCGCCATAACGACGGTCACGACGGTCGCTTGTTTTAAAGAGATTGCCGACGGCATCGGGCATTCTAAATTCAAATTTGCCATCAGCCAATTCCGCCCACGCCAAATTTCCAAGGGCATCATGTCCAAATTTGGCACTGCCATTCGACCCCCTCAGTAAATCGCGGATTTGCGTAAGCCTATCGTTCACGTCCCACGTGTATTGCCGATGCCGCCGCCGAACGCCACCCGCCAAAGTCTCTTGTTCAATCGGTCGTCCGAGACGGTCGCGTTTCCAATGACTTGT
>JAYUKJ010000262.1:0-4692 GCA_043764555.1 Saprospiraceae bacterium | reverse complement strand
TGACGGCTCAAATCCTTTTCGGCGAGTTCAAATTCTTTGGATTGAATCGCTTGTTGTGCCAACAGATTGGTATTCAAGGCTTTAAGTGATTCGATTTGCTGCGTGAGGTAGCTGACTTTCTGCAAAACGCCGTTGCGTTCAAGGAAATACCGATAATCTTTTAGGTTTTGACAAAGTGTGGAATAATTGTTTTGCAAAACACCGACATTGAGGTTCGTGGGGAGTTTTATACTGAGGGGGCCGTTTTCTTTCAGATTTTTATCCAAAATCAAAACATCTTGCCAATGTGCCGTATTTTCCATGACGGCCAAAAGCTGCCCCGTTTTGACGGTTTCGTTGTTTTTGATAAAAATATCGGAGACGCTGCCGCCCGTTTTGGCGAGGACGTGAATCGGCGGATTTTCGGTCGTCAAAACGACTTTGGCGACCACAATATCGGGATATTTGACAAAATAAGACAAGGCAAGCAGCAAAACAACGACGCAAGCGACGGTAGTAATGCCAAAACGCATAAATACTGAGGGGGGACGCCCGATGAATTGTAGGGTTTCTTCACGCTCATTGAGGGCGATGTCTTCGGGGTTTTGGTGCAGTGTGGGCATAGTGTGAAAATATTTAATTGTTTTAGAAAAAGGTTTAACTTTGTACAAAAAATAAGACAATGAAAATTACTTATCTCTGATAATTACAATTAAAAAATTGAACAATGGAATTTCAACATATCACTTGTAACCCTAAAATTTTAGGGGGGAAAGCCTGTATTCGCGGTACGCGCATCAGCGTTGAACTTATTTTAGAATGGATAGCAAATGGCTCCACAATTGACGAAATATGCACCGAATTTGACCAATTGAGCCGAGAATCGGTGCGCGAAGCTCTGTTATATGCGGGTCAGCGTAGCCGCAATGAATTTTTCTATGAGGTAAAAGTTGCTTAAAAAAAAGGGAATGAACCTATCTGAATTCAAATTTCTAACCGATGAAAATATGCCTCCGAGAGCTGTCGCATGGCTAAAAAATAGAGGACTTGATGTTTTTGACATTAAAAGTGAAGGACTTGGTGGTACGGCTGACGAAGCTATTTTGCCAATTGCAGAAGCACAAAACCGCGTAATTATAACCCAAGATAGCGATTTAGGAACCATCTTATTTCGGTTAGGTCTGCAAAAAGCGGGGGTTATATTTCTTCGTCCGGGTCATGTGAGTTCTCAACAAGCCATTGATTCACTCGAAAAACTTTTTTCTGCTGATGTTGACGCAAAAATTCCTTTCATTTTAGTGGGTGATGCCAAACAAGCCGTTTTTAAAATTCGTTTACGTCTTCTGTAACATTTTTCTACTTCTAAACAGAGAAAGGCAGCCGACCAATAAATGGCATACTCTCTTCACGCTCATTGAGGGCGATGTCTTCGGGTTTGTTGATGAATGTGGGCATTGTGGTTTGTTGTTATTGTTTGTTTTTTGAAAGTGTATTCAACGGATTTTCACAGATGTTAAATCATAAAAACCTTTAAATCTGTTTAACCCGTTGAATACGTCGTGTTATTTTTTAATTTTAAATCATTTCCCGCATACCGTAGTGGTCAATAGCCTTTTGTTTTAGTGGGTTTGTACTCCATTCTTCCCATTCGCAGGTGTAAGGATTGTAGCCACATTTCAATGGTTTTGAATACAAATCCTTGGGATTTTCACGATAGGCACGGCAATCGGTACAGATGTAGCGAAACTCACAATCTTTGCACACGCTGATTTGGTCTTTGTTGATAAACCAATATTTTTTGAAATCGGGATGCTGCAAGGCTTCTTCTAAAGTTGTGTCTTTGATATTCCCGTAGTGTTCAGGCATACTCGGACAGTTGCGGATGTACCCCTCAGTATCTATGCTGATTTTACGGTTCAGACAGGTGTTGTGCTTCTGTGCTTCGGTGAACGTTTTGATATTTATTGTAAAATAATCGGGTGAAATGATGCCGCAATGTTCTTTTGATGAAAGTGTCGGCGGCGGAATAGGTGGTCTGCATTGAAATAAAAATGCTAACGAGCGCACCTGTTTTGGAAGCTGGTGGATTGTTTAAGAAAAGATTCGTTAGAAATTACGCCGCAGATGGGCTTCTCAACAAGAAAAATACACTTAAAATAAGCATAATTGTACTTTTTATACTCCCGAAATAAAATTATCGAAAACGCAAATTTTATTCTATTTTTTTGATTGTTAACTTTGAAATCAACTTGTTATCCGTCATTATTTCTGATAACACGTTTTTTACATCAGTCACAAACACGCCTTTTTCATCCCTCTCATTGGCAAACGCGCCTTTAGATTGCTTCCACAATTAACAACTGACAATCACATCAATTTGCAATTTTTATACCAAACGTAAAAATAAATCCAAAATAAGGATTTGACCTACGCCCTAATGCTGAAATTTTATTCTTAACCATTTTTACAAACTTACATAATTATGAAAACATTACAAGCCTATGCACTCTGTGCATTGAGGGTAATTTTTATCCTCTTTTTCTTCTTTTTTCAGTTTAATACGCAAGCTCAGTCATTAGGTGAGCCATTTAATATCAGCGTGCCGCCCGATAAAAACTCTGTTAATTTCGGAAAATCCGATATTGACATCCCCACATTTAGGCAAATGCTGGGTGTTAATGTTAAAGTCTTCGATTTGGAGGCAAATGCTTTAGGTAAAAGTTATCTTGGTGAACTTAATGGAACAAGTATCTCGGGCGATTCACAAAAAGTATTGGACATTTTCTCTCATTTCCGTGTTTTTTATCCATGTAATAGAGATTACTGGCAATATGGGAATGCACCAGATCCATATACCAAAGAAGGACAGATTCCCAAGTACAATATGAGTAAACTGAAACTACTCGTTGACAGTTTTGGAATTCCAGTTGATGTGGGCAGCGTTGGCGGTGCGGAAATAATCTATCCTGTAAAAGGCGTTAATAACTGAGTTAAATTAGAGACGACTCCAGCTCCTACTTTTCTTAATCCTTACGGAAATTACATAAATAATACTTGGATTAAATTGAAAAAAGGTTTTGATTATATTTCAAATGCAACTCAGATAGGCATCAACAAAAAGTTAACTGTTACGCTCGAATTAATAGCGGCGAACATTGGAAAACTCAACCCTGCCTACAACCCCGATTTACCTGCAAGTCCAACAAACCCTAAATTTCTTCCCGATAACCCAGATTATGCGTTTCCAAATAGGTGGTTTTTAAAGGATGATTGGGGAGAAAATGATGAAGAAATTAAGTGGAATGCAAAAGCATTTGCAACTATGTTTGCGAGGGCTTATTCACCTAAAGGTTGTTCAGGTTGCCAATTAGTTGATATCGTTGAAGTGGGAAATGAGCCGTGGGGTTATACTGATGCCGCTACCTACCAGCTAATTATTGACGGTTTTATAGAAGGAATTAATCAATACTATGAGGGTAACGAACAGAATAAAATAAAAGTTTTATCGGCAGCTTTCCAGGCTAATCATAACGAAAATTCCGCACTGGCAGTAAGTACTGAGGTATTGAGTTGGAAGGATTATATGGGAGGCAGAATATCTCCTTTAGCTAAATCTACGATAGCTGGGGTAAATGTGCATACATATAGTAATGAAATTATTGGAGATGCTAATGCCGTATTAACATATGGCAATACATTAACTAAAAATATTTGTTATCCAGAGAAAGTAAATGGTACAACAATCGCTCAACAGACTGCAGCATCGCGGTTTTATTACATAAGAAATGCTTGGAAGTGGGCAAAAGATAATTTGCCACAGGCACAAAAAAATATTTATGTGTCAGAATTTGGTTGGGATTCTGAAAGATGTACGCCTGAAAATTCAGTAGGACGTAAAACTCAAGCGATTTATACTATAAGAAACCTATTAATGATGGGCAGATATGGTGTAAAAAGAGCAACTCTATATGAATTGAAAGATGATTCAAGTATAAATTGTGATTTTGGTCATTTTGCAAATGGTATTTGGACAACTAACAGTAATCCAAAGTACATTTTCACAGCTTTGTCGAATATGATGGAAAAAATTGGTAATACAAAATTCCACTGTGCTTTGCGAGAAGACCCAAATGATGTTTTTAGTTATATTCTTGAAGATAGTGATGGTCCCAAATATATGGTTGCATGGTTAGCAAGAAATATTAACTACTTTGAGACTGGCACTTCAAATAAGCCGCTTAGTGAAATTATTGCAATAGGAGGTACCGCATCAAGAGCTATACCTTTGAACGTCAATGGTCAAATATACATAAATGACAATACAAAACAATGGTATCGCTTAGACGGAGAAACAGCAGGAACTTTAACTCAATCTGATTATTATGCTAATGGTCAATATAATTTGAGCGCAATTCCAATTTTAATTCCAATAGTAAAAAGTGTTGTAATTGATTGTACCAACGATGTAACTCCACCTACATTTGCAAATTGTCCATTAAATATTACTGTTACAACACCATCAACAAGTGCTGTTGCAACTTGGACACCACCAACTGCAACAGATTTATGTCCCGGCTTAGTCAATGTAACCAGTTCGTATGCCTCAGGTGCAAGTTTTCCCGTCGGAACAACAACAACAGTTACTTATACAGCAAAGGATGCCAAGCCTAACACACCTAATAGTGCAACTTGCTCCTTCACAGTAACAGTGAT
>JAYUKJ010000261.1:0-1419 GCA_043764555.1 Saprospiraceae bacterium | reverse complement strand
CCTCATTCGCATAAGGGCGCATTGCTTGCGATTGATAGGCTTTTAAAGCATCGATTTTGGTATTAATGTGGCGCTCATCAAGGTGGATGAAGCACGTTGTCGTGAAATTGAAGTTGTTCCACGGCAGTTCATAGGATAAAATTGACGTAAATTTGAAAGCGCGCACCGCTTCCGTTGAGACGGTTGCGTGGTCTTGATGCACATCAGCGAGCGACGGAATAAACACCAAATCGGGGTTGATAATTTGCCGAAGGCGAATCATATCGTCTAAAATGGCTTGCCGATGGTAATTAAATGTGCGCACATCGTATTTGAAAAGTTGAAGATTTTCGGGTTTTATACCTAAAATCGTCGTTGCTTCTTTGACTTCCGTAATCAAAATATCACGCGGAAATTGCGGCAAAACAGACTGTTCACACGCGGAAAATGCCGCATAATGGACTTCTGCACCCGCTTCAATCAATTTTGCAATCGCTCCGCCACAACCAAATTCGCCATCGTCGGTGTGCGGTGCGAGAACTAAAATTTTCTTTTTTGATTCAAACATTAAAATGAAAAATGAAAAACGAAAAGTGAAAAACGAAAAATGCCTAACTTTTGGAAAGTTAAAAACTTTCCAAAAGTTATACTTGACAATCAAAAATGGGTAAAATACTGAGGGGTCTTCTTTTAATTCTTAACAAGTTTTGCGCGGCGTCTTTCGACCGATTTTTGGAGGAAAAAACTCATGCCCGCAGCCAACAATATAATAACAAATATCAATGTAAAAGTCCCAAGATTTTGTAAATACAATGAAAGCACAATAAACAAAGCGCTCACAGCGACCAAAATGCCCGTCGCTTGCATATGAGAAAAACCAAAATCAATCAATAAATGGTGAATGTGCATACGGTCGGGCGAAAACGGTGAGCGTCTTTCACTCATGCGGATTAAAAAAACGCGTAATGTGTCAAAAAGGGGTAATATCAACATCCCAATCGCGACGCCTGGCCCCGCGGCAATCGTGTAGGCTTTGGCGCGTAACGGCTCGGACGAATTGATGATTTGCTGATTGATTTCGATAAAATTAATAATCAAAATGGATAAAATCAAACCCAAAAGTAAGGCACCCGTGTCGCCCATAAAGATGCGGGCGGGCGTGAAATTATATTTTAAAAACGCCACAACTGCTCCCGCAAGCGAGAAAGCCATGATGGCGTAACCCGTTTTGTCCACCAAATAGAACCAAGTGCCAAGCGTTAAAGCAATGAGTGTGGAAATGCTCCCTGATAAGCCGTTGATGCCGTCAATGAGGTTGAAAGAATTGATAATAACGATGATTGTAAAAGTCGTCAAAATAATGCTGAACCAATCAGGAATGGCATAAATGCCCGCAAAGCCGTGCAAACTTGTGAGTTTTACGCCCGATTTTAAGACCAC
>JAYUKJ010000260.1:0-17352 GCA_043764555.1 Saprospiraceae bacterium | reverse complement strand
GAAACGACGTATCGCGTGGGCAATTGACGATTTTTGACCTAACGGTATCGATAATGGACACGCGGGTTGTGCATTTTGCGATGTTTCCTGCGGAATCTTGGGCAAATATTATCATGTTTTTAACGCCTATATCGCGGCAATAAAAACGCGTTTGGCTCGCCCAAACCGTCAAAACGGGGCAATTGTCGCCCAAAAGCGACAAAGGTCTAAGCGGATAAACGTGGCTGTAACCGACCGAATCGAGGTAAGCATTGGTCGTTGGATAGCATTTTATATGCGGCGGCAAAGTATCGCGCGCGCCGTTTGTCGGGCATAAAGGGCAATCTTCTATTGTTTGAGCATTGCCATTTAACTGCGAAAAAAGCAGGAAAAGTAGCGTAAATACGCTGATTTGAAGGCAACGCACGGTCGTTGCGCCGAGGCTTCTGTTGGTTGTTCGTTCCATGGGAGAGACGATGCACGGGTATTTGTATGCTTTGACCAAACGCGGAACGTTCAATCAGACATCGGTTTGTTTAAAAAAAAATGCTTGCTTTGCTTTAAAATCACGTCAAAAGTAATCCGCAATTTTGTCTGTACAAATGTTAAAATGTTAATAATTTCCTAATGACACTTGCGCACGCAATAATCTTTAAATAGGTTAAAAAAAAATGCGTACTTAATTTATACGTTAGAGCGGAAATAAGTAACAAATCGTGGCAACGCGTGCGTCGTTTTTTGCAAAAAGGACCCCTCAGTATTTAACAGTATTTTAATGCTAATTCTAAAATAATTGCTAATTTTAATTTTCAAAAAAGCCTTGCAAAACAACTGTTTTGCAAGGCTTTTTTTATATATTGCCGACCGTTATCCATTTTAATTCACTAAAAAAACACCGAGATGAAGGACATTTTAATCCTTTTCCTTTTTTGGGGACCCCTCAGTATCGGAAGCCGAAAATGCCGTTTTAGCCTCTGGTTTTTATTGGGAAATCAAAAATGTGGACCGTTTTCACGAAACCATTTTGACTTATTTGAAACAAGTTCCGACGGATACCGCGGCGGCAAAACAGCGCTTATTTCTCGAAAAAACAATTGGTTTTGGCGATTTCTATTTTGATAATATAAAGAATAAAAAGCAATTAAACGCTTTAGAAAATCAATTAGAATTAATCGAAAAAACCGTGAATAATGCCAATTTAGTGAAGGTTCACGCCAAGATATTGTACCGATTGGAACAAAACGAACGCGCCGTTTTATTGCTCGAAAAAGCGATGGAATCCGTGGCCGATAAAGCTGATTTTGCGGATATTTTGCAAAAAATGAAGGATAAAAAACTGTAAAAAGGACCCCTCAGTATATTTCACTTTTTATCAATAAAAATCATGAAAAACGACATAACGACGACCAATAATAACCTTTACAGCGAGGACCTCGCTCCGATTTCTGCGGAAAAACGCACGTGGAATACGTGGAATTACGCCGCTTTGTGGATTTCTATGAGCTTGTGCATTCCCACGTACATGCTTGCAAGTTCGCTGATTGAGGGCGGTATGAGTTGGGGGCAAGCCATTTTCACCATCTTTTTGGGCAATTCGGTTGTGCTGATTCCAATGATTTTGAACGGTCACGCGGGTGCCAAATACGGCATTCCGTTTCCCGTTTTTGCGCGCGCAAGTTTTGGAACAAAAGGTGCCAATATTCCCGCTTTGTTGCGCGCGATTGTGGCGTGCGGCTGGTTCGGCATTCAGACGTGGATTGGCGGAAATGCCTTGTTTCAGATGTTAAAATTATTCATCCCAACGTTGGACAATTTGCCCCAAATATTTCCGACGGGATTGGGACTCGGAACGGGACAAGCGATAACGTTTCTGCTGTTTTGGCTGCTGAATATGTACATCGTCAAATTAGGCGTGGATAGTATTCGTAAGTTGTTGGTTTTCAAGGCTTTCTTCTTGCCAATTGCGGCGGCAGCGCTGTTTTTTTGGGCGGTTGCGGCGGCAAATGGTTTGGGGTCAATCTTGGAACAGCCGTCTAAATTCACGACGGATGCGGCGTTTTGGGCATTTTTCTTTCCCGCTTTGACGGGCATGGTGGGTTTTTGGGCAACTTTATCGTTGAATATTCCCGATTTTACGCGCTACGCGGTGAGCCAAGAAGCGCAAATCAAAGGTCAAATTATTGGTTTACCGCCGTCAATGACGCTGTTTTCGTTCGTCGGCGTTGTCGTAACTTCCGCAACGACAATAATTTATGGTGCGACGATTTGGGACCCGTTGGTTTTGGCGACTAAATTTGACAGCAAATTGCTGGTAAGTTTGGCGATGATTGCGGTCGTGATTTCTACTTTGGCGACCAATATTGCGGCCAATATTGTGAGTCCTGCGAATGATTTTGCGAACCTCAATCCCGCCAAAATCACCTTCAAAACGGGCGGCTATATTACTGGTATTATCGGTATTATCATCTGTCCGTGGAAATTGATTGCCGACCCAAGCGGCTATATTTTCACGTGGTTGGTCGGCTATTCCAGCCTCTTGGGACCCGTCGGCGGCATCATGATTGTCGATTATTACGTCATTCGGAACAAAAATTTGGACTTAAAAGCGCTTTATACTGAGGGGTCCATTTATTCTTACAAAAATGGCTTTAACAGCGCCGCAATCATTGCTTTATGCATTGGTATTTTTCCGAATATTTTCGGTTTTTTGAAAGCGATTCACGCCGTTGATGCCCACACTTTTCCCGATTGGTTGACGCAATTGTACAGCTACGCGTGGTTTGTCGGATTTGGACTTTCGAGCCTGATTTATTGGTTATTAATGAAGCGTAACACACATAATTTTTTTAACACATAGGCACATAGGACACATAGTTTTTTCTTTCTTTTCTTT
Organism: Saprospiraceae bacterium; assembly: GCA_043764555.1. Lineage (GTDB taxonomy): Bacteria > Bacteroidota > Bacteroidia > Chitinophagales > Saprospiraceae > JAAFJT01. Next base: position 14,480 of record JAYUKJ010000260.1, on the reverse strand, counting down.
TCTTTTTTTTTAAAATTATCAAACTATGTGTCCTATGTGTTGCAGAAAAATATCATGTGTTAAATAAAAGCTAAAAAATGGCTATTTTTTAAATGTTTTAATTCAATAAAATGCACTTATCTCAAATTAATATTTTCCCCGTCAAATCGCTCGACGGCTATTCACCCGACAGCGCGGTTGTCGAAAAACGCGGCTTGCAATACGACCGCCGATGGATGATTACAGAACCTAACGGCGCGTTTATGACGCAACGAACGAACGCTAAAATGGCTCTGTTGAAAGCCACAATCGGCAGCGATTTTTTAACGATTTTTGAAAAAGAAAATCCCGAAAATTCGGTCAAAATTGGCTTACATACTGAGGGGTCTCTTTTGGGCGTCACCGTTTGGGACGACACGTTTTTGGCAAGTCGAACGACTGCGGAAGCCGATGCGTTTTTAAGCGATTTTCTCGGAAAAAGCTGCATTTTAACGAAAATGAACGCGGAAAATGAGCGTAGAGTGGAGGAAAACTACAATTTAGGCAACGATATTGTGAGCTTCGCCGATGGTTATCCGTTTCTAATAATCGGTGAAAATTCGATGCGCGACCTCAATGAACGCCTCGATGTACCCCTCAGTATTCGGCGGTTTCGGACGAATTTTGTCTTCTCGGGCGGTGCGCCTTTTGTCGAAGATGGGTTCAGAAATTTCCAAATTGGGAACGTCGATTTTGTCGGAATAAAGAATTGCGCACGGTGCGTTTTGACGACGCGCGACCCCGATAGCGGTGTGAAGGGACGTGAGCCTTTGGCAACTTTACAGGCGTATCGCTCGCACGGAACGAAGATTATGTTTGGTCAAAATGTCGTTTTTGATGCCGAAAAATGGACGTCCGATGAAGCGCCTAAAGTGATAATTGGCGATTCAATCACGCTGATTTAATTGCTTTTTTTTCACTGATTTCCACTGATTTCCACTGATTTCCACTGATGATTTACTGTAATAACGACTATTTAGCTACGGATTTACGGACTATAACGACTGCATTCTAATCCGTAAACTCGCAATGCGGTCTTCGGGCAGCAACATTTCGACTTCATTATAACGACTGCATTCTAATCCGTAAATCCGTTCATCCGTAGCTAAAAATCCGCTAATCCGTGAAAATCGGTGGATAAACAATTACGGATGCGCCGCAACCCACGTGTCACCGTCTTCAAAAAACTCTTTTTTCCAAATTGGCACCGTTTCTTTCAACGTATCGATGCAGAACGCGCAAGCCGCAAACGCCGCGCCGCGGTGCGCCGCACTCACCGCAATAATCACGGGTATTTCGCCGATGTCCAAAACGCCCGTTCGGTGGTGAATAGCGATTTTTAAAACGGCGAATTCGGCAAGCGCACGCTCGGCAATTTTACGCATTTCGCGGATTGCCATGGGACTATAAGCCTCAAATTCGAGACGAATGACGGCTTTAGATTGCGTTTTATTTCTAACGGTTCCAATGAAAACCACGGCACCGCCCGCCGCGTCGGTTTCTACGAAGGCTTCGCAGTCGGAAATACTGAGGGGTGTGCTATTAAGCTGAATATCAACCATTAAAATATGTATGATTTTTATGTGCGATGCAGAAAATGGTAAAATTGACTAATTGGCAAACGATTGGACACGCGTTTGGTAAACTTTTAAAGTTTACGAAACGTCACGTAATTTACATATTTTTACGTAAAATTACGCAAAAATACGTAAAAATACGTAAAAATATGTAGGTAATTAACCACCACTCACAGGTGGAATTAATGCAATGTCATCGTCTTCAGAAATCACGGTTTCGTCGTCGCCGTATTCTTCATTTACGGCAATGAGAAGCGATGATAAGTTGCCGAAAGTAGGGTAGTGGTCGAGCAATTTTTGTTTCAATTGCGCCACATTTATGCTTTCGGGCGTGTCGAAGTTTAGCGTTGAACCGCCGACAATGTCGCGGGCGATGCCAAATGTTAGGATTTTTAAGGTCATTTTTATGATGTTTCACGCCTAACAACTTTTAAAAGTTGTCAAATCTTTATACGTTTAAAAATTATTCCACAAGATATTTGCGCCAGCGTAAAGAACTAAAATAGCCGTTACTTGTCTAACGCGTAAAGCATTGATTTTCAAAGCACTAAAGCGGCTGCCGATTTGGCCGCCGACGAAAACGGCCAATAAAAGCGGCAAACTCAGAGACCAATCCGCCGTGAATTTATGTTGCCAAAATTGACCCGCCAAGCCTGAAATAGAGTTCAAAAGTATAAAAAAACTGGCCGTTGCTGCCACATTTTTAGGCGTGTCCCAACGGCTCAAATTGAGAATCGGGGATAAAAAAATGCCGCCGCCGATGCCCACAATGCCCGACAAAAGACCAATTAAACCGCCGATTATTGCGTTTTTTACGGGACTAAACCCATTTTTCGCCGTAGAATTTGCATTTTTATCGTCAAAATCGCTTTTCCCGCTTTCCGGGATGTCGGAAGACGCCACATACTGAGGGGTCCTATTTTTTTCAGAAAAGGCATTTTGGAGCAACATCAAAACCGCCGCAACAATCAGGCAACTGCCCAACAATAGAAAAAATGTCCGTTCTTTTATGGGCGTCATGCCGCCCAAAAATGCCATTGGAACGCTTGCCAAAACGAGCGGCATAATTTTTTTGAAATTGAAATACCCATTTTGCCAAAAGATGTACGTCCCGCCCGCCACAACAATGATATTACACATCAAAGAAGTCGAACGCATGGCTGTCATTGGCACGGCGAAAAGCGACAAAGCCGCCAAATAGGACGAGCCGCCGCCGAATCCTGCGGAAGCGTAAACCGCGGCGACGATGAAAAATAGAACAGAGAGTTGTACGATTTCAGAAGACATTTTTAATGTTGTTTTTAACTTAAAATTTGAAACCACGAATTAAGGGCAATCTGCTGAGGTTTTATAGATAGTTCCGTTTTTTTGACAAAAAAAGCCGCGCTCGAACGAAATCGAACGCGGCTTGTGCGTTGCCGTTTTAAATTACTGAACGTCGGTTATTTGACCGATAAGACGTTGCTCTAAAAACACAATTCCAATGTTTTTTTTATCAATAACGGGCGAATTTATTCGCCCAAAAATCTCACGGAAATTGCTGTCAAATGAGCCATTGTTTAGACAAACTACTGAATATCAATTGTTTGTACGGTTTTTTTCGGCTCCGTTTTTGGCAAAGTAAGCGTCAAAATACCCGCTTCGTAGGTCGCTTTCACGTAGGCAACCGCGATTGTTTCGGGCAAAGTGAAGGTGCGTTTGAACGTCGAATACGTGAATTCACGGCGCAAATGTGTTTCGCCTTCCTTCGTTTCGGCTTTCTTTTCTGCCGAAATTGTCAAGGTTTTTTCCTCGATGTTGATTTTAAAATCTTCCTTCGCCAATCCAGGTGCGGCGATGTCAAGGCGGAAATTTTCGGCGGTTTCGACCACATTTACTGAGGGGACCGTGTTTTTAACATCGTCGTTGAAAACGGGTGCATTGAAAACATCCGACAACAAACGGTCGAAATTGCTGTGAAAACGGGGCGAGCCGATGGGCGCGAATGGATTGAATTTAACGAGTGTCATTGTTTTAAATTATTTAAAAAGTTAAACCATATGTCTTCGGGTTTCTTTGATTCCAGATTCTAAATTTCAAGATTACCGCGACAGACAACGCGCTATTTGCAATAGGTGTTCCAATCCGTTTTTTAGGTCAAATGATGCATAAATTTTGATTTTTATCTGCCATTTTGTCAAAAATAATGAAAATTATCTGCCATTTTGACAATTTAATATAAAAAAACGTCGGCGAGGTTTTGAACCTCGCCGACGTTGACATTTTAATATAAAAAAAACCGCGCCGACGTTGACATTTTAATTTCCCCTTAAACAACAAAAACGATTGCTGCATAAAGTGCAGCAACCGTTTTGGTTAGTGAAATGTAAGATTGGTAGAGAATTAGTTTCTCTTTTTGCTGTTCAAGCTTGCTGATAAGTTTTGCCCCGTAACTGTGCTGATGTTAGACATGATGTCTTCGATTCTCGTTTGCTTTGGGTCGTAGCTGATTGCCAAAACGCGCTTGTCGCCGTTCCAATCAATGTCCAAAACACCTTTTGAGTAAACTGCTTTCGCGGCTTTTTTGTCGTTCAAATCGATTTTGAGCGCTTCTTTCACGTCAAAATACTCCGTGATAACGGCTTGAGCCTTAACAGAATGTGTGGCAACCATCAAAATGATTGCGATAGCGGAACGCAAGAATGTTGCTTTCATGAGCTGTGATATTTTAAATTAAATAGTTATGAAAATAAGTAAAAACAATTTATACGCAATGTGACGGACGCGCTTAGGACAGCGGGTTTATGAATTCCATCAAGGTGAGTTTTTGTGTGCGTATTGTTTGGTGTGTATTTATAGTGCAATGATGCAGGCTTTGATAGGCGCGTGCAGCGCACAAATAGGGTGTATTGTGACACTTTTTTTGGTACTACTAATAGCTTATTAAATAATTGGTTAAAATAAAAATAGCCGTTTTTAAGCGTGCTTTTAATCGAAAATCAATTAAAAACACGTTTAAAAACGGCTATTTTGCTTATTTTAGCATTTAAAACAAATAAATTAAAATACATATTTACGTAAATTACGTGAATTATTTACGGATAATTTTTATCGTAAAATACTTGTTTTAACGGGTGTTTTGATAAAATTTATTCAAAATTATTTTTCAATTAGTCGCTATTCTAACGCGGGTATCAAACCCGCGTTAGGTTTTTGCTCAAATCAATGCGCGTTCAAGGGCAAACCGCGCTGCTGAAACTCAGTCCAATTCAAGTATTCGTCACCTTTTCGATGTTCAACCATTTCAATGCAATTTTCGACGGGACAAACCAGTTGACAAAGGTTACAGCCGACGCATTCGGGGTCGTTGACGGTGTACGTATTGTAGGGTGTGCCGCGCAGCAAATCAATCGCTTGATGGCTCGCGTCTTCGCAAGTGATGTGGCACAAGCCACAATGAATGCATTTAGATTGGTCAATTTTAGCGATAATGTGGAAATTTAGGTCCAATTTCTCCCATTCAGTCACTTTTTTCACGGACAAACCGATGAAATCTTCGAGCCGCGTAAAACCTTTTTCGTCCATCCAATTTGACAAACCGCTTGTCATATCTTCAATAATTCTAAAGCCATATTTCATTGCCGCCGTGCAAACCTGCACATTTGTGGCGCCGAGTAACATAAATTCAGCCGCGTCTTTCCAGTCCGAAACGCCGCCGATGCCCGAAATCGGAACGTTTTTAAACAGCGGATTTTTGGTCAACGAATGCAACATTTTCAAGGCAATCGGCTTCACGGCGGGACCGCAATAGCCACCATAAGCCGATTGACCACCAACGTTTGGCCGCACATCGAAGGTGTCCAAATCCACGCCCGTGATGCTTTGAATCGTATTAATGAGCGATAAACCGTGCGTTCCAGCCGCCACAACCGCCTTCGCAGCGGGAACAACGGAGTGAACATTGGGCGTTAATTTAGTCAAAACGGGGATATTTGCGCGCTCCATGACCCATTCGACGACCATTTTGGCGATTTCTGGGTCTTGCCCAACCGCCGCGCCCATGCCGCGCTCTGTCATGCCGTGCGGACAGCCAAAATTGAGTTCGATGCCGTGCGCGCCTGTGTCTTCCACTTTTTTTATCATCTCATGCCACGCTTCGCGCGAGTTGTCTGCCATAAGCGAAACAATCATGGCGCGGTCGGGAAATTCCTTGATGCATTCCACGATTTCTTGGAGATTTATGGCGAGTGGACGGTCGGAAATGAGTTCAATATTATTAAATCCCATAATTCGTTTGCCACCGTAACTCACCGCCGAATAGCGGGAAGACGTGTTTTTGACCTGTGCGCCGAGCGTTTTCCACACAACGCCGCCCCAACCCGCTTCAAAAGCGCGCAAGACGTTTATTTTTTTATCCGTTGGCGGCGCCGAAGCGAGCCAAAATGGGTTCGGCGATTTGATGCCGAGTATATTGGATTGAAGATTAGCCATTTTTTGATTGATTTTTTATTCGCCGAAAGATAGAAAAAAGTCTTTTTTAAACGAATAAGCGCGCTTTTTTTTAGTGATTATTTTTTGTAAAATGTCAAAAGGACCCCTCAGTATAAAAGCCGTTTTCTACTCAAAATCGAGCAAAAAACGGCTTTATACTGAGGGGTCTCTTTTTGAATTTATTTCCAAATAAACAACGCTTTTCCAACCAAGTAATCGGCGGGAATCAGTCCCCAATTTCGGGAATCATAAGACTCGGATGGATTGTCGCCCAAACCATAGTAGTAATTTTGTTTGAATGTATAACTATCATTAATTACATTGTTTACGTACATTTCGTTGCCAATCATTGCCGCTTGAACGTTTTCGTAACGCTGAATAATTGGTTGATAAAACGCAAAATTATCGGCATTTAATTCAACTGTCTGACCTTTTTTAGGAATAATAAAAGTCCGAGAACCATCACCAAAAAGCTCGTATAAACCATTGATTTTATAGATTGTATCACCCGCCACTGCCGCACACCTTTTGACGTATTTTTCGCGCCTGTCCAACGGAAATTCAAAGGCAATAATGTCGCCTTTTTTAATCGAAATAAACGGCAATTTATTTATCCATAATTTATCACCAATCATCAAAGTCGGTTGCATCGAAGCGGTCGGAATAACGAAACCTTCCATCACCCAAAGCCTTAAACTCACGGTAATTAACAGAGAAAAAAGTAAATAAATAACAGTCTTTTGCATGACGGAAAGAAGGTGAAAAGTGATTAGTTTTATTTATTTAAAAACGGGTTTAATTCATTTAAAAAAGCCACGAATTACACGAATTTTTTACAGTATAAATACGCTTTAACAAGCGATTTATTTCTTTTGCAATAAGCTGGTTGTCAATCCTTTACGAAAAAATAAGACCCCTCAGTATATGGCGTTTTTGCGACAGTTTTTTAATCAAAAAAGGCATTTAATTTTAATTATTTAATTCAATTAATTCACAATTAAATGCCTCTAATAATCAACAAAAATAAGTGTAATTCGTAGTTAAAAAATCAATTAATCTATTTTATTTCACAACATTAACTTTAATCGTTTGAATGATTTGTCCATTCGCCCGAATTACCGCCAAATAGGTACCCGCCGACAATTGTTTTGGCTGCCAAACGACCTCATAACTGCCCGCCGATTGGTTTCTATCCGTCAAACTTTCAACAAATTTACCACTCAAATCATACACACTCAAATTGATTTGAGCGTTGTTCGCCACGTGGTATTTAAACGTCGTTGCGTTGACAACGGGGTTCGGGAAGTTCTGATTTAAGACCGCAATCGGTGCCTGCAAACCCAAATTGCTGCCTTGCGCCTCTTTTGTCGCCGTCGTCACGGGCGCACCGCCGCAGCGACCGAAGCCGCTCCACGGGGTTTGAACGTAAGGAAACGCCGCTTTGAAGGTCGTATCGTTCGCTTCGACGCCCGTTGTGTAACCCAAAACCTTTAACAAATTAGGCGTTACGGGCGATTGTCCAATCACCCAATCGTCGTAAAACAAGCCAACTGCCGCCAAAGCTGCGCCCGAAACGGCTTGCAATTCGATACGCGTCACGTCGTCTTCCAAGCGTCTGCCGTTCGGAAATCCGTCCATGTTTGGAATCCATTCCATGTTGCGATTTGAGTTGTAAGCGGGGTCGGTCAAGCCCAAAACTGCCGCCTGAATGATGCCCAAAGCACTGAATTTTGGATGATTTCTCGGTGTAATCGGGACAGCCATATTCAAGCGCAACATATCGCCAAAAGTGGGTAAGAAGTTGTTAATGAATGGTTTACCCGCCGTAAATGGATTGCCCGCCGTCTTTCCCGTTGCCAATTGATACGGCGCGAGGTTCGGTACACCCGTATAGAAAATTGGTAATAAGTCAACCGAGCGCGGCTGATTTGGGCGCAATAAATACTTGCCAAAAATCGCCGTGTCCAAAGCCGAACCCGTCGTTGCGGGATGTCCGAAAAGGACGTTCAAACCTTGCTTGCCGTTGCCAAAATCCACGGCGCCCAAAACCGTTTGAGCCGCTCGCTGAATCCGCAATTTTGAAAAAGCAGGCACCGCGCCGCCAAATTGCGCGTCGTCCATGTATAAGCCTAATTCTGGATTTGTAAAATACTTGTCCATCGACGGGTCTTCGTTGTAAGGCGTCAACAAATTCCACTTGTCTTTTGCGCCAATCGGAATCACCGCTTCGTTCGTCAACGGCATTCCGATGCGCGACACTTGAACCCACGTGCCAGAAGTTGCTTCTTTGCCCGTTGTGGTGTTGAAAACGCGCGTAGTTTGCCGACTTGCCGATGCCCAAACGCCAATCACATAATTGCCATCTAATATATTGGCGGCTTGTGCAGCCGTTTTTCCCGTTTTTTGAAGGCTCGAAATCGGGATTTTCAACGCGATTGAATGCGTATTTTTGCAAGCCACGGCGTCCTCAGGTTTATTGTCGCCCGTGCCGCCCGCGCGGGTTGCACCCAAGTCGAAAATGCCGCCTAAGTCAACAAAAAATGGGTCGTCGGATGCACCGCAGAAGACTTTTTCGCCGCCCGCACCCGTTGCCGTTGTGATGGCTTCCGTGATTAATTGATTGTATGTTTTGCCCAAACCGAGCGTTGCATTTTCAATTGAGCGCGGTCCGATATTCGGCGGCGGCACGATGCCAGCCGCAATAATCGTCGTAAAAGCACCGCCTTTCACGCTTTTTTCGCATTTATAGGTCGTTTTCAAATTTTGCTTGCCAAGACGAATATTGAAAAAAGTTGTTTCGTCTTCGTTCACTTTCGTGAAGGTGAAACGATACGTAATATCGTCGCCCGTCGTTGCCGCATCGTTTTTGATGTGGACTTCGTAGCGGATATTTTCGCCGAACGAATCGTAGTTTGGACCACCTTGCGGCAATTCAAGCGGGATGTAAGTCGCCAAAATCGTCACGGTATTCGTGTCGTCGGGACTCCGAAAAGCGTACAAATCGTTGTTGTCCGCCAAAGGGTCGTTCGCAATCATCGGTGCTTCGCGATGGCTTGATGCTTCCAAATACGTGTCTTTGGAATTATAGAATACAATCGCCGAAATCGGGACCAAAGCCAACATCAATTTCAAGAGATATGGAGAATATTTTTTCATTTTTTTATTTATATTTTGTAAAATAAAAAGTAATTTTTTTTGAATTAAAATTAAGCTGTTTTTAATTAAAATTAATCAATTAAAACGGCAGCTAATTCAGCTTTAAACCCGTATTTTTCATAAGCATTTTTTAATAAAAAACACTCAAAAAACACTCAAAAAATGCTTTTATACTGAGGGGTCCATTTTTGAATTAGAAATTAAAAATTTAGAATTAAAATGACAGCTAATTCAGCTTTAAACCCGTGTTTTTTGAAAGCATTTTTTAATAAAAATTAGTTAGTTAAAACGCTTACTAAGACGTTTGAAATCAACGCATTTAAAAGGCATTTTCTAATTAAAATTAATCAATTAAAACACTTACCAAAACGTTTGAAATCAAGGCGTTTTAAAGCTGTTTTTTCAATTGAAATTAATCAATTAAAACACTTACCAAAACGTTTGGAATCAACGCATTTAAAAGGCATTTTTCAATTAAAATTAACCAATTAAAATGCTTACTAAAACGTTTACAATCAATGATTTAGAAACTATTTTTTAATTAGAATTAATTAATTAAAACGCTTACTAAAACGTTTATTACCAATGCATTTAAAACCCCTTTTTTAATTAAAATTAATTACTTAAAACGCTTAGTAAAACGTTCAAAAGCGCGGCATTTAAAAGGCATTTTCTAAATTAAAATTAATCAATTTAAACGCTTAATAAAACGTTTAAAATCAACGCATTTAAAGCCTGTTTTTTTAATTGAAATGCTCAAAAATGGACTTTATACTGAGGGGCCTGTTTGAATTAAAAAACTAAAAATTTAGCATTAAAAATTACAACTAAAACCCTTGTTAATTAACCCATTAAAAAGCATTTTTTGGTTAAAAAAAACGTGAAAAACGCTTTTATACTGAGGGGGCCTTTTGAATTAAAAATTAAAATTAAAGAGCGCATTGATTCAATGTAAATAATGAATTAGAATGCTTTAAAAACAGGCGCGAGAGTCTATTTTCGCCATCATTCATCATTAATATTTAGAGTGGTATTTATAGCCATTCCACGGCGTCGCGACGTAAGGGAAAGTCGCTTTAAACGGTGCGTCATTTCTTTCGACTGCCGTTGTGTAACCCAAAACGTTCAATAATTTTGGCGTAACGGGCGATTGACCAATGACCCAATCATCATAGAACAAGCCAACTGCTGCCAAAGCAACACCCGAAACGGCTTGCAATTCGATGCGCGTCACGTCGTCTTCCAAACGTCTGCCATTAGGAAAACCGTCCATGTTTGGAATCCATTCCATGTTTTTGTTGCCCGCATAAGCCGCGTCCGTCAAGCCCAAAACGGCCGCTTGAATGATGCCCAAAGAGCTGAATTTCGGATGATTTCTTGGCGTAATTGTGGTCGCCATATTCAAGCGCAACATATCGCCCAAAGTAGGTAAGAAGTTGTTAATGAATGGTTTACCCGCCGTGAATGGGTTGCCGGGCGTCTTTCCCGTTGCCAATTGGTAGGGCGCAAGATTTGGCACACCCGTATAGAAAATTGGTAATAAGTCAACCGAGCGCGGCTGATTTGGGCGCAACAAAATTTTGCCAAAAATCGCCGTGTCCAAAGCCGAACCGACCGTTGCGGGATGTCCGTAAAGCACGTTCAAACCTTGCTTGTCGTTGCCAAAATCCACGGCACCCAAAACCGTTTGAGCCGCGCGTTGAATCCGCAATTTTGCGAAAGCAGGCACCGCACCACCGAACTTTGAGTCGTCCATGTATAAGCCTAATTCTGGATTTGTAAAGTATTTGTCCCACGCTGGGTCTTCGGCGTAAGGCGTTACCGCGTTCCATTTGTCTTTTGCACCAATCGGAATCACCGCTTCGTTGGTCAAAGGCATCCCGATTCTCGAAATTTGAACCCACGTGCCTGAACCCGTTTCTTTGCCCGTTGCGGGATTAATTGTGCGGGTTTGTTGGCGACTTGCCGAGGCCCAAACGCCAATCACATAATTGCCATCCAATATATTAACGGCTTGATTGACGGGTTTTCCCGTCTTTTGAAGGCTCGCAATCGGGATTTTCAAGGCAATTGAATGCACATTGTAACCCGCGCAACCGTCCTTCGACGCATTGCCGACGCGGGTTTGTCCCAAGTCGAAAATACCGCCCAAATCGACGAAGAAAGGGTCGTCCGAAGGTCCACAATAAACCGTCTCGCCGCCCGCACCCGTTGCCGTCGTAATGGCCGCCGTGATGAGCTGTTCGTATGTTTTATTTAGACCAAGCGTTGCGTTCTCAATCGAGCGCGGCCCGATGTTCGGCGGCGGCACTACGCCTGCGGCAATAATGGTCGTAAATGCGCCATTTTTCACGCTTTTTTCGCATTTGTACGTCGTTTTTAGGTTTTGTTTACCCAAACGAATGTTGAAAAAAGTCGTTTCGTCTTCGTTTACTTGCGTAAAAGTGAAGCGATAAGTGACGTCATCGCCCGCCGTTGCCGCGTCGTTTTTAACGTGAATTTCGTAGCGAATATTCTCGCCAAAAGTCGCATAATTGGGACCACCCGCGGGCAATTCAAACGGAATATAACTCGCAATAATGGTCACCGTATTGGTGTCGTCGGGACTCCGAAAAGCGTACAAATCGGTGTTGTCGGCAAGCGGGTCATTGGCAATCATCGGTGCTTCGCGATGGCTTGATGCTTCTAAATAAGGCGTATTTTCTTTGAAAAAGAAAATAGCTGCGCCAATCATCAAAGCGACCGATGCTTTGACGACAAAAAGTGACGTTTTTTTCATTACTTTAATTTTTGATTAATGAATAGAATAGAACAATTAAAATGGTTTAAGAAAGAGAATTATTTAATTTTTGCTTTCGATTCAACTTACGAAAAAAGTTTAGGGGCGGTTTTTTTAAATTCAAAAAAAAAGAATAAGATTTTTTTGAGATGGGAAAGACCCCTCAGTATAAACGCCAAAAAGCCTTGAAAACGACGTGTTTTCAAGGCTTTTGCCCTCTATATCCCTAAATGCATTAATTTCTAATAAAAAATATGTTTTAAAATAGTTGGGTCTTTTAGACAATAGACTTAGCTTTGCTAAAGATAAAAAACGAAAAAATTAACGCTATGAGTTATGATACGTATGAATTAGAAATTTCTGATTCGATAATGGTTTTTGAATTTGTTAGTGAAGGTCCGAAAGGATTGATTCGGAAACGCGTGCATTATCAGAAAACAACGCAAGTAGGTACTTATAATTTGGCTTTAGGTGACGTCAATAGCAAAACTAACAAGATTGATTTTGACGTTATTACGGATAATAAGGATGCAGAAAAAGTGTTAGCAACTGTTGCCAAGACGGTTTTTATTTTCATTGATAATTTTCCGAAAGCCCGTATTTATGCAGAGGGAAGTAATACCGCAAGAACCCGTCTTTATCGAATGGGTATTTCAAGTAATCTTGAAGCAATAAATAAGCAATTCGATGTTTATGGTCTGTTAGAAAGCATTGGTTGGCTTCCTTTTGAAAAAAATATTGATTATTTAGCTTTCACTCTAAAATTAAAAGATTAACAATATGGAGAAAGTCATTGAGTTGAAAAAATATAAATATCCAAACACATTTATCAATCCCGAATTGAATAAATATGAAGATATTGTGTCAAGTCCTGAAAAATTGGCAGAAGCCAACGCAACGCTTGCAAAATATGGCTTACCGAAAGGTTGGGAGAAAAAGACAACCACCCAAAGCAAAGAATCCGCCTTTTGGTTGAGTGGCATCTTACAGCGGGCGGATGCCGCCGAAAACACTTTTTTGCTTATCTCTTTGGATAAAGACGCGCCGACGCATTACACCATAAATACGGTTCCTGAAATGTTGCATAAATTGGTCAAAACAGCTTGGTGCGCGACCATTCAAGTCTATATTCAACCTCAAATCAATGATAAAAAACAATTTGAGTACGAATTAATCGAAGTGAAAATGGATTGAAGGACCCCTCAGTATAAACGCCAAAAAGCCTTGAAAACGACGTGTTTTCAAGGCTTTTTTAGTTGAATTGCAAATTAAATCACAATTCAGATTTCGCGGAAAAATCTATTTTTCGATAAACTTGGTCAATTTTTAACTCAAATGGAAGGCTTCGTAAAGTAAAAGTGCCTTCCGTAATGATGTCGCCAAATTGCCAACGTCCTGTTTCATCTCGATAAAATTGTTCGATGCAAGCGTCTTTTTGATTGATTAAAATGTATTCATCGAGACTGGCGATTTTACGATACGATTTGAATTTATCGCCTCGGTCGAAGGCTTCCGTGGACGCACTTAACACCTCAATAACGACTTTCGGATTCGCCAAATTGTCGTTATTTTCATCATCAAAATACGGTTTTCCTTTGACAATAATAATATCAGGGTAAAAATAATCCTTGTGAGGCAAATGGCTTACTACCCTAATATCGTTGTGATAAAGGTCAAAATCTTCACTTTTTTCTCGAATTTGGGCTTCAAGCGTGAAAATAGCATTTTTATGAATCGAGTTGTGATTCGGCGTTGCACCTGCCATAAATCGGATTTGGTTGTTGTAAAATTCATATTTACCGTCCAATTCTCTGATACCTTCCCGTTCCATCTTGAGGTATTCCTCGGCGGTCATTTTTTCTCTTTCTACTAAAGTTGCTGTTGCCATGCTCGTGATTTTGTGGTAAAAATAGTCCTTTTTTTCAAAAAAGCAAGTAATATACTGAGGGGTCCTCCAAAAATTTATTTCCGCCATTTTCCAATTCTAATTCCTACTTTTCGCCTTCTAATTTTTTAAAAAATAAAAATCAAACAGTAATGAAAAAGGTAATCATCGCGGCAATGGCATTAATTGCCTTTGCTTGTAGTCAAAAAACGACACCATTAACGACCAATACTATCGTAAAAACCTTCTCGACGGACGGCAAATCGGTGGCCGTTTACACGACGGCGGACAGTTCAAATTTCAAATTATCGCTCACCGATAATGTGCAGTTTAGAGATTTGGCGCAGCCGAACGAAGGGCAAATCAGCGTGTTTGTTGACCCAACCAAGACCTTTCAAACCTTCATGGGCATCGGTGCGGCGTTGACGGATGCGAGTGCCGAAATTTTCGCAAAACTATCAAAAGACAAGCAAAAAACGTTCTTAGACGCCTATTTTAGTCCCGAAAAGGGCATTGGCTACACGCTTGCGCGGACAAATATCCACAGTTGCGATTTCAGCAGCGGCACTTATACCTACGTAAAAGAGGGCGATGC
>JAYUKJ010000259.1:0-1420 GCA_043764555.1 Saprospiraceae bacterium | reverse complement strand
AGGTCGCTTGCGCTGTCGGCGTTTGCTGCTGGTACGTCGTCGGTCGATTTCTTGAAGAATGCCGCAATTTTTTTGACAATTTCAACAATCGCTGGAATGGCTGCCATAACTGCAGGCAATAAACCGATGCCGTCAACACCCGCAACGGTCGATTTTGCGGCTTCATTGAGAATTGCTTCGGGTTGTTTGCCGTATTTTTTAACGATGCCCGCGCGCAATGTGGCGTCAATTTTTGCACGGTCGATTCCAGCAATTTTAGATATGAAATTCAAAATTCCGTTCTGCATCTTGACTCTTCGCGCAATGGACTGGCTTACACCTTTTTTCAAAAATGTGAACATAAAAAATGGTGCAGCTTTCTGTAAAGCACCCTTAAAAAGCCAGTTTGTGAGTTTTGCCCACGCCTTTTTAAGCGCTTCGCCCGCTTTTTTGAGCGTGTCTTTTACGGTATTACCCGCTTTTTTCACGAATTGCTTAACGCCATTGCCCGCTCTTCTAAAAATATTTCCTATTTCGTCTTCAAAATCGAAGCCGTGAACGCTCGCCGCGTCAAAATTGAACGTCGGCGCCGCAAAGGCTCTATTATTATCAAAAGCGGCATTAATGCCTGACACTTTTGAGTAACCAATAAACTTATAAAATTCTGCCTCAGTCATTTTCGTAACGTCGTTGGACTGCAACACTGCGTCGGAAATGTTTTGAGTTGAACCCACACACGCCCTTAGGGTATGCTCTAAGCTGCGCGGTGCGTGTCGCATTCTGCGCCGCATTTTATCGCCTTCGATGCCTGATATTTCGTAAATAATTGCCATTTTATTTTTACCGTATTTAAAATCTTCCTTGTATTTGTAAGATTTTTCTGAATTGAAATAGTACCAAACTGCGTCTATAATGACCGTTTCACCGTTGTCAAGGTGTGCAACTGGGTAAACGTGCGTCACGACTTTGCTGCCTTTTACGTAAGACGTGAAGCGAATGGAGTATCTAATACCCAAATTCTGCAAAATGGAAACAATGAAAAGCGTAAAGCTTTTGCAGTCGCCCACACGGTCTTTCCACAATCGCGCGGGGTGCTTGACGTACTGCACGCCGTCGGGGTCTTCAAGATAACGAATGCGGTACTTTACGAACCGCCACAAATCATTCATACCCGCCTTTGTGGGTTTAAATCGTTTGCTCAATTCCGCGGTGTCCTTCCAAATATTGGCGTCGTTGACTTTAAAAATGACTTTTTGAATGTCAACCGTGTTGCCATCTTGAAAACGTAAGCGCTCTTTATTTTTTGCGGGTGCGATACCTTCTGCCATTTTTTTTATTTTTAGTTTTAATTGGTATGCTTTACCTTTGTCTAAGTTTTTTATCTTATCCTAAAATACATTCAAAAAATATGACTATCACTATCACCGCAACAGATTCGCCG
>JAYUKJ010000258.1:0-1420 GCA_043764555.1 Saprospiraceae bacterium | reverse complement strand
GGTACAGTGAGTGGAGTCATCGGGCATTGTATCGGATTTGTCGGCTCAAAAACCAATCGACAAAGGCACTTTTTCACCTTGAATTGGCCAATATATTGCGTGATTCTTTGTTCAATTACGAAAAATCAGGGCAAGTCACGGAATTGCAATTTAAGTACGATTTGACGCAAAGCGAGCAGGAATTGAAGGACTTACAGCTGCACGCAAATCGCAATATGATGGGATTTGGTTTTCTATTCAGTCTGTTAATTATTGCCGCTTTAATATTTGGTTACTATTGGCAACGCAAACAAAATGACGTTTTAACCATCAAAAACGAGGCAATTCGCGCGCAAAAAGAGCAATTAGAAGTGTTCAATCAGGAGATTTTAAATAAAAATAAAGCGATTGAAGAGCAAAAGCGGCGCCTTGAAGAATCGAACGGCATTTTGCAACAATTTAACTACGCCGTAGCGCATGATTTGAAGGAACCGCTGCGGAATATCTCGAGTTTTGCAACGCTGATTCAGCGCCGTTTTTTGACGGATATGCCGCCCGTCGCTGCCGAATATTTTGAATTTGTCCTATCGGGTTCCATTCGGATGGGCAAAATGTTGGATGGTTTATTGAAGTATTCGATGCTATCAATTGACCAAGTAACCGACCTTGAAGACGTGGATATGAACGCGATTGTGAACGAAGTGAGCGAAAATTTACGCTTGGTTGTTGAAGAAAAAAGGGCGAAAATTCTCTACGCAAACCCCTTGCCGCAGCTGTTTATTAACCGCATTCACGTGACGCAATTGATTCAAAACTTGGTTAGCAACGGCATCAAATTCACGGAATCGGAACCGATTGTGGCCATTGGTAGCCGCGAGGAAAACAATCATATATTATTATTCGTCAAAGATAATGGCATTGGTATTCAAGAAGATAGCGGCAAAAAGCTCTTTAACTTGTTTCACCGACTGCACCGCGACGCGACCAAATTTGAAGGAACGGGCGTTGGTTTAGCGGTCTGTAAAAGTATTGTTGAAAAATACGGCGGACGCATCTGGTTCGAGTCCGTCGAAACGCAAGGCACAACGTTTTTTATGCAGTTCCCAAAAGCCAAAATGGGGTTTAATTAAAAATAGGCCCCCTCAGTATCTCACCTTTTTTTCCCATAAAAAAACTACATTTGCGCGTTTTTTAATCGCTCAACGTCGGCGAGGTTCAAAACCTCGCCGACGTTTGACGTTTAAAGACGTTATTATTCGTCCGAAAATGCATCATTCATCATTTATAATTCATCATTTAAGAAATGAATTTTATAGCTATCATTCAGCAAGAAGTCGCGACGGCGGTTAAAGCATTGTACGATTTAGACATTGCGGCAGCCGACGTGATTTGCAGCCCAACGCGCAAAGAATTTGAAGGCGATTACACGATTACGGTCTTT
>JAYUKJ010000257.1:0-17370 GCA_043764555.1 Saprospiraceae bacterium | reverse complement strand
CTTGCCGCCCATTTTTATCAAAATCAGCTTCACTCAAAATCGGTGCGTTCATGCCGCCGACCGTCGCGTTTAAAGCGCTCACACCCGTGAAAGGAATCACCAAACGGCGCACTTCGGTAGTGTTTTGCCCCCTCAGTATAGCGGCGTTTTGAAGCATTAAAAGCAGGAAAATCGGCGCAAAGATTCTTTTTAGCATGGTATAATTGTTTTATACTTGAAAATTTCGGTAAATAAAAACAATTAAAACCTATTTTTGCGCTCCAATTTAATTTTCAGACAAAAAAAAGACATGGCAGGAAACTCATTCGGAACCGCGTTCCGCATCACCACTTTCGGCGAATCGCACGGCGTCGCCATCGGTGTCGTCATTGACGGCTGTCCCGCAGGACTCGCAATTGACGAAACTTTCATTCAATCGGAACTCGACCGCCGCCGTCCCGGGCAATCCAAAATCGTTACGCAGCGCAACGAAGCCGATTCGGTACGGGTTTTAAGCGGCATTTTTGAGGGCAAATCAACGGGGCATCCCATCGCTTTGTTGATTGAAAACGAAGACCAACGCAGTAAAGATTACAGTCATATTGCAACGAGTTTTAGACCAAGCCACGCCGATTTTACCTACCAAGAAAAATATGGTTTTAGAGATTATCGCGGCGGCGGTCGCTCATCTGCGCGCGAGACGGCAGCGCGGGTTGCAGCGGGTGCCATTGCCAAAATGTTGCTCGAACGAGAAGGCATAAAAGTCAATGCTTACGTATCGCAAGTGGGCGAAATTGCGCTCGAAAAATCGTATAAAGACTTGGATTTCAATCTAATAGAATCAAACGACATCCGTTGCCCCGACCCTGAAACGGCGGAACGTATGATAACTTTAATTCAAAAGATAAAGAAAGAAGGCGACACCATCGGCGGCATCATCACGGGCGTCGTGACGGCTTGCCCGACGGGTTTGGGTGAGCCCGCTTTTGACAAATTGCACGCGGATTTGGCGAAAGCGATGATGAGCATCAACGCCGCAAAAGGCTTTGAATACGGCTCTGGTTTTGCGGGCATTACGATGCGCGGTTCAGAACACAATGATGCTTTTTATGCCGAAAATGACGAAAATACTGAGGGGTCCACTTCGGGAAAAATTAAGACGCGCACCAATCATTCGGGCGGTGTTCAAGGCGGCATTTCCAACGGGGAAGACATCTATTTTCGCGTGGCGTTCAAACCCGTTGCGACGATAATTCCTTCTCAAGAATCGGTGAACGAAGCGGGCGAATCCATTCAAGTTGTCGGTCGCGGACGCCACGACCCTTGCGTTGTGCCGCGTGCTGTGCCGATTGTGGAGGCAATGACGGCTTTGGTTTTGGCAGACCATCTGCTCCGAAATCGAGCGGCGAAGGTTTAGAGAACTTCGACATGGATAATTAATTAATAAAGCCCAACGTTTTATCAAAACGTTGGGCTTTATTTATCAACTAATTGAAAGTCAATTGTTTATACTAAAAAATATCGGCAACTTCCATTGAAAATCCTTCTAAAACTTTAGACTGAATCAAGCCATTTTCGATGGCGAAAAATTCCATTTTGTATTGATTGCTGTCCAAAATATACACTTCAATGGATTGGTTTTTTGGGTCAACAATCCAATATTCGGCGACGCCAAAAAACAGATACAATTCAAATTTATCTTTTCTATCCGTTTTGAAAGTTGAGGGCGACAAAATTTCGACAATCAAATCGGGTGCGCCTTCAATCCCATTTTTGGTAATCAAAAAATCACGTTCTTTTTTGATAAAAAGGATGTCGGGTTGCGTATTGTTGTGCGGGTCAAAAAACACGTCAATCGGTGCTGCGAACAGCTTTCCGAGCTTTTTTTCTTTGATGAATACGTTCATCAACGTCGAAATTTCCATGCTTGCATTTTGATGCGGTGGTGCGGGGGCTTGTTTTCTCACAATAATACCATTTATAAGTTCATAAAAATACCCTTCTTCGAGGTCCATTTCGAAAAGTTGTTTGACGGTGATTTTGCGTTCTTCATCTCGGATTGCTTCAATTGTTGCCATATTATGAATAGATTTTTAAATGTGAATAAACGGTTGATTATCACAAAGTTACTATAAATTTTGAATCGCCAAAACGCAATTTCAGATATATTTTTAACGAATAAAACTAAAAATGCTTGAAAAAAGCCATTTTTGAGCATTTATACTGAGGGGTCCCTTTTTTACATCAACAATAGGGGAATGTAAAACTTGCGTAAAAGCCCTAAATTTTAACAGTTATCAAAAACACAAACACTAATTTTGAGCATTAGGAAAACCTATTTTTTTTAACTTTTTAATACCTGAATCATGAAACAATTTCTCCTTTCTTTTCTCGCTTTTTTTCTTATTTCTACTTCAATTCGCGCTCAAATTACGGAGTTTGCGCCCATTGGTGCTTATTGGAATTACACTTGGGCGTCGCCTGGTGGCGGTGGTGGATTGCTTACAAAAGTCGTGGGCGATACTGTTGTGAATGGTAAAACGTTTAAGAAACTGTACAACGATGAGTTTACCTATTATCCTTTTCCTCCGAATTATGGCGCGCATCGTTACAGTACGGGTTATTTAAGCATACGTAATGACTCTGTTTTTGGGGGATTAGGTCAAGACTATTTTAATTTTAGTTTTAGAATGCAAATTAATGATACCATTCAATTTCGTACTTTTTCAAATTTTTCAACTTACGGTATTGCAGATTCTATTGGTCGAATCGATTTGGGTGGCTCAAATCGGCGCGTCGTTTTTATATCCAAATATTGTAAAAATAACGCAACTGGTAGTATAAAAAAGACCTTTGGCCGCTCCCGAATCGTTGATACGATTGGGCTTTTAGAAGGTATTTGGAGTGAACCCGATTGTGGTTTATTAGACCTTAATGCTTACTTTTTGAATTGCTATAAAGCGGGTACTTTTCAGTTTCCAATCAATACCTATTGCCCGTCAACAGTCGCTACAAATGAATTAATGACCAATCAAATTTCCATTTTTCCAAACCCCGCAAACACTGATTTGACGATTAATTTTCCTTCGGAAATGAGATTGAATAGCGTTGAATTGATGAATTATTTAGGACAAAAAATTAAGGTCGAAAAGGGAGATAATTTGCAGAAAATAAACGTTTCTAATTTGCCCAATGGTGCGTATGTCATTCGCTTAGTGTTTGATAATCAAAGCATTACGAAGAAAATTGTGATTCAGCATTGAAAAAGAGGACCCCTCAGTATAAAGCATAAAAAAGCCGTTTTGAATGTGTCAAAACGGCTTTTTTGTGCTTTATACTGAGGGGTCCCTTTTTTAGATTTTAGCGACATATTTTCTCGTCGGACTCAATTAGTTTAAAACCTTTATGTTTTTCTAAGAAAGCAATACGTTTATCAATATTTCTAATTGGATAACCGTTGGGCGTCGAAACATAAGCCTCTAAATTTAATTGACAATAATCACTATCCAATTTGGCATTAAATACATCAACTGTTTTACTCAATTGGTCAATTGCTTTGCCGCGATTCGCCCCGACTGCCCTTCTTTTTGTGCTTGTTGCGTTTAACTTTATTTCCACAAAACAAAAATCGTTGTCATCAAAAACAATGAAATCGCAGACTGAATATTTTATCAAACCGTCGTCGCCATCGAGTGGTATAAAACCAACGTTTTTAGCATTTAAAACGTTAAATGTCTTGCTTAATTCAGTATTTCCGAGCGTTATAAATTCTCCTTTTACCTTGATTTTGTTGTCGTCACTCACTAAATACGATTGACCTTTGTAGTCAAATATTTTAAATTCACTTCTTGTATCAATGCTAAAACAAGCTAAAAACTGTGGGAAAGCATTTGTCAATCGTTCTTGAATCAAGGAAAATTTACTCATTTTCGAGCGTAAGTTTTAGAATGAATATCGTACAACACCTCAAAATCTTCACTCAAAATATCCGAAACCGTATCCAAATAATTCTCACTAATCAAACCGCGTTCGCTCATAATTGACGTACAATAATCCTCTTTTTCACTATGACTTAATGAATACGCCGCAAACTCATTTGAATCCAAACGGAACTCTTTAGCCACAATTTCGGACACTTCTTTTTCCGCATTTGGGTTCTTTTCAATCACCCTTTTTGCAAACAATAAATTATTAAAAGCCGCCAAAATATATGGACTGTGCGTCGTTATAATCAATTGATTATCAATATCTTGGTTCACCATCAAAGCAAATAATTCAACCAATTGCTTTTGGGCAATTGGGAACAAATGGGCTTCGGGTTCTTCGATGATGCGGGATGTTTTTTCGTCACGTATCATCGTGATTTCAAGGTCTTGCAATATTCTAATGACCTCTTGTTGACCCGATGATGCGTTATTTAGGTGGACAAATTCACTTGAGTTATTACCATCTTGAAATATTATTTTTTCTCCTAAATCTTCAATGACGTAACGACCTTTTAATATGAGATTCATTTGATTTCGAACAATTGAAAGACTGTCTCCTTCTTTAAATTCGATTTGGGTTACGCCGTATCTTTTGGAAAAATCCTTGATTTTCGACATATGTTCAATATAACGAAACATCAAGTTTAAATCAAATATGGGCGTTTTCAATTTAAAGGGTAGTTTTTCATTTTCAATTAATTTATTATCAATATATGAAAATAAATGTTTCTCAAATAAATCTGAATAATTTACGGCTGCCATTCTTCCTGCGACAATAAAAAGGTTGTTGGTTTGATTGACATTTAACACATTTTTTATCAGCTTGAATGCGTGTTTTGATAAATCAGATTTTGCAACATCATTGAATATTTTTTTAATCTTATCTTGTTCAAAATCAATGAGTTGTAGTGATTTTCTGACGCTATTTATTTCATTTTGTAATTCATATTCAAAGAAATTTACGCTCAATTTTGGATTCAACTTTTTATCTTTACCAAGTGTTAAACGGACGTATTTGTTTCTCTCGGCATTGTAGTAAAAGGTGATTTCAAAATTAGGTAAATGGTAAGTCGAACCAAATAAATTATAGAATTTTTCACAAAGAGGTTTTAAAAAATCTGATTGTATATCGAAATCTCCGTTTGACTTTTCATTAATTATTTGTACAATCAAATCATCCCGCAACGACCTAAAAAAATAAATCAGCTTCGCAATCGTGCTTTTGCCACTTGCTTGTTCGCCGATTAGAATCAGCACTTTTTTTATGTCGATTTCGGCATTTTTAACGGCACCGAAATTATTGATTATTATCTTCTGCATTGTCTTAAATTTTAATGTTTTCAACGAATTCGAGCGTCGTTGATGTGCAAATATAGTTTAGCTTTTGTAATTTTATTAAAATCAATTCTCAAAAAAACGGGACCCCTCAGTATCTTGCGCCTTTAAATCAATTTTTATCAAAAATAAAATTCTAAACTAAATCAAAATGAGTTTAAGACTTGGGGACATTGCGCCCAATTTTACGGCTAAAACCACACAAGGAACCATTGATTTTCACGATTGGTTGGGCGATTCTTGGGGTTTATTGTTTTCGCATCCTGCCGATTTTACGCCCGTTTGCACGACAGAATTGGGCAAAACTGCCCTTTTGAAGGGTGAATTTCAGAAAAGAAACGTCAAAGTAATTGCAGTTTCGGTGGACGATTTGGACAGCCACAATCGTTGGATTCCAGACATCGAAGAAGTCAACAACGTGTCCGTGAATTTCCCAATTATTGCTGATGAAAATCAAACAGTCGCACAATTGTACGATATGATTCACCCAAATGCGTCGGAAAAAGCGACCGTTCGCTCGGTTTTTATCATCGGTGCGGACAAAAAAATCAAGCTAACTTTGACTTATCCAGCTTCTACGGGACGTAATTTCTTGGAAATTATTCGCTGCGTGGATTCGTTGCAATTGACGGCAAAACACTCGGTTGCAACGCCCGCCGATTGGAAAGTTGGCGACGACGTTATTGTTACTTTGAACGTCGCAACGGCGGATATTGAAGCAAAATATGGCGTCGAAGCGGAGATTAAAAAACCGTATTTGCGCTATGTGCCAAACCCGTCTTAATGTAGTCGGCAACTTTAGTTGCCGCTAAAATCACGCGGCAACTAAAGTTACCGACTACAATTATCGAATCGACATGAAGTATCTGCTTATCGTTAGAGTCGTCACCATTGCGGTCATTTATTTTTTGCTGGGTAAATTTGACGCAGCAATAACCAACCCGCTCCCGATGTTTGCCACGATTCTGCATGAATTGGGACATTCGGCGGGTGCATTCGTGACGGGCGGCAATTCGTTGGGCTACACATTAACGGAAGATTCTACGCATATTTACGCTTGTACCAAGGGCGGTTCGGCTTGGATGACGCTTTTGGGCGGCAATTTATTCTCACTCGGGGCGGCTTGGTTGTTCGTTTGGTTGGGCAGAAATGGTGGACGACAATTGGCACCAATTCTGATTATTTTGGGCATTTTTATGTTTTTGACAACCCGTTTATTCGACGATTCCGAGATTTTGCCGATGCCGATTGTCGCCATTTACTTGGCGTTATTTGGCTTTTTTATCGGCACGCAATCCGATTGGTCGGGTGCCTTTCTCATCTTTTTCGGTTTCATCAATTTATCCTTTATTTTTATCGACGCTACCCAAAATGGCGCACTATCGGACGTCGCGCGTTTTGCCAAATTATCGGCTTACGTGCCGCAACCCGTTTGGCTGTTTGCGTGGCTCGGTGCGGCGGCTTTTTTGGCGTATAATTTATTGATGGACATCGCCGCCACGCGGGTAGAGTGGGCGTCGGACAGCCGTTTTTTCAAGAATTTAGACGTCGATAAAATCTTACTTTTCTTAGAAATTTTGCCCAACTTGGCGTGGTACAAATTCAACGAATTACTTGAATTTTTGGTCATACAATTCACGCGCGTATTCGATTTTCGCAAACGCTGATTTTTTGTCCAAAAAGGCGGGTACTTGCACCGATTTTCCTTCCAAAACGGTGTAGTTTTCAAAAAAGTTTTTCAATTCTAATTTCATTGATTTTGGCACGTCTTCGATGTCATAAATCGTTGATACTGAGGGGTCTCCTTCGGCCACAGCGAGTATTTTGTCGTCGGGAATGCCTTGGTCAATCATCCGCATCACGCCGATAATGCGCGCATTTATGAGCGTCAAAGGCACGACGGTCACTTGCGTAATAATCATCACATCAAGCGGGTCGCCGTCGTCAAATAAGGTCTGCGGAATGATGCCATAATGCAACGGATAAACCATCGAACCGTGCAAAACGCGGTCGAGTCGGATGAGTCCTGAAGGTTTGTCAATTTCGTATTTTGCGCGGCTGCCTTTCGGAATTTCGACCACGGCGTGGCAAGTTGTGGGTGTGTTTTCGTGGGCGGAAATGTCGTGCCAAGGGTGCATATTTAATGATGAGTTATGAATGATAAATGATGAATTTTCGGCTCGCTTTTGACATCAAAAACGATGTAATTATCCGCAAACGTAAGGCATTTAATGGTGGTTTAGGCATTTATTTAGTGTTTATTTTTGTCCAAAATCACGCGAAAGAACCCCTCAGTATAAACGCGTTTTTAAAGATTATTTGACCTTTTGGGGCATAAAAAAACGTCGAAGGGATTTTAATCTCTTCGACGTTTTTTTTATGCTTTGTATTAATATTTTTTCACTTCGCCGCTGCCTGTAATCCGTCTAATGACGGTCGGGTCGCCTTTGTAAATAATGTTGCCCGAACCCGAAATATTGGCGTTGAGCGTCTGATTCACGGTTGTTTTTAGCTCGCCTGTGCCTGATGAGGTCGCATGTACGGTTTGAGCGGGCATATCGAACACGTCAATGCCGCCTGTTCCCGTGTTTCTGGTCATCAAATTTTTGCAAACACCCGCCAATTTAATTGTTCCCGTTCCGTTGACGGCGACTATCAAATCGTTGAAAATATAATTGCCGATGGTGCCGATATTGCCCGTACCTGATGCCGTGATTTCCGTCAAATTCGGCACCGTAATGGTTATTTCGGTCGCTGCATTTGTAACTGAACCTTCGGTATCAATAACCAAAATATTGCCGCTAACGGTTGTTGTGACGGCGGGTACAACATTGCCGAAAGTTTTAATATCAACCGATGCGGGACTGCCTTGTTTGATGAGAACATTGGCGGTGCTTTGAAGGCGAATTGCCGTGAATTTTGCGGAAATTGCGCGTGTTTCGGTAACAACGTCACCACCGCCGATGATGGTTTCTTTGGAACAACTTGCCAAAGAAAGTGATAAAATGGCGCACAAAACGAGGATAAATGATTGTTTTTTCATGATGAGTAAAAATTTAAAAGTTGAGAATTTTTTTTAACTGATGACTAATAATTAACTTTTTTCGATTGCTCGTTAATTATGAAACAAAAGTAGGGGCGCCCGAATTACCCGCCAAAAAGTAGTGACCGAAGCGTCGAATGAAAGGGATAAAGCGTTGTTTTCTTTGATTGAAATGTCTTGGTGTTTATTCGGTAGCGTGGCGCGACTTTAAAGTCGCGCTACATAAAAAAGCCGTCCCGATTGAATCGAGACGGCTTTTTTTATGTAGCGTGACTTTAAAGTCGCGTTATTTTTCAATGCGAATTTCCTGAATAACGGGTTTATCGCCCGCACTTTTATAGTACAAATAGACTTTATAATTGCCATTTGTTGCGCTCAAACTACCGATTGTATAATGTGAATTGGCACCTTTTGACGAGCCTTGATGTTCAATATTGAACGATTTTGGCTTGTTTTTGGCAAAAAAATCACGCAAAGTTGTCGTTGCTGCCGCTTTGTCAACGACCGTTTGTTTGTCGAGCAAAGTGAGGTCAACTGAGTTGTCCAAATAGTTGCTCAAAGTAGCGGCGTCGCCTTCGCTCAATGCCTTCGTAACGGGCGCAAGGTTCGGGGTGACGGCAATAACGGGGAGAAAAAAGGCGAACAGAATGACTAAGGTCTTCATTGTTGGATACGCTTTTAAATTGTTAAACTTATGAGTTACAGTTTTGTCAAAAATTGTTGGAACAAAGTTACAGGCTCTAAACGAATTTCTCTAAACTTTATTACCATCTTACAAAATGTATTTTTGGTAAAATCCAAAATGATTGTTCATAGTATGTTGATTTTCAATCAATTATAAGTAAAATCGGTTTTTAAGATGACGTTTCAATTAAACGTTAGAATCATTTGTTTCGCTGTTTATTTGTTCGTTGATATAGAGACGGACAGACGCGATTTAGTAACTGTTAAGATGCCGTTAAAGTGAAAAGTGAAAAATGAAAAAGGGGGACTCCTCAGTATAAAACCTAAAAACGCCTTACAAATCATTTTGCAAGGCGTTTTTCACGTTTATACTGCGGAGTCCTCATTTTTCATTTTTCACTTTTCACTTTTCACTTTTCACTTTTCACTTTCTTCGCGTTCCAGAGTGTAAAAACCCGCGATATGTTGAAACCCATCCGAATGCCATCGTTGCCGAAAAAATCGGCGTCGTTTTGAGTCGTAAACGAATATTCGGACATGGAAGGTGCGTTTGTAAAATGCAACTGGAAAACGTGTCCGCCTGTCTCAATGTCTAAACCGATGGATAGCATATTTTTATATTGCGTAAGCAATTGATTTGGAAAGACGTACATATATTCACCCGTCAACGCCATGCGCTTTGTGAGGCGAACGCGACCACCCGCACCGAGTGCGTAAACGTCATTTTTCTCAGCCGCTGTGCCAACTAAATTGCGATGTACGTAAGTTGGAACGAGTTCTAAGCTCAAAAAATCGTTGAATTTTCGTCCAATAATGATTTGACTGGTGTAGAACATCCGCGATGAAAAATAATTTTCGCGCGTCGGCACGTCAAATTTTTGCGTTTCCAACGCGGCACTCGTCATGACGGCCAGCGTGATTGGCATATTGACTTTGCCCGTGCTTTGGCGCAAAATGCGGTATTTGACGAAGCCATCAATGGCTTTCCTATAACTATTTCTGTTAATGCCAACGGTCAAATCGTCCGTCAATCCGAAGTCGAAACCGAAGCGTTGTTGCGCGCCGTCCAAACCAAAAAGGTCGTACAAGCCGTTGTTGACGGGGTTGAATCGGTGCGACATTTTGAAATCCATAACGCCTGCTGCCGTACTTTCCAAGGAATGCAAATTGATAACGCGGTTGGTTTTGAAGCTGTATTTCACGTACTCGGTCGTCGCTTCGTCTTTGCCGAGTTCGTCGAGTAATGAGGTTTGGGCCGTGAGTTTTTGACCAAAAAGGGTCAATATACTGAGGGGTCCTAAAATGAGTAAATTTTTAACTACCATTGCTTAACAGTTTGATTATGAATTATTTATGTATATTAAATTGCCTCAAATAGACGTAAAATCTTCCCGTTTTTTTGCACTAAAGCGCAGGAAGATGTTACATTTATTTGAGGCGAAAATCTTCTTTTAAAGCCTTGCAATAGCAATGCCTATTTCAATGATTGTAGGGTTCCCGTGATGTCAATTTTGGCATCTTTGGCAATTTTATCTCTCACGACGCTCGGAATCGCTATTTTATAATCCGCCAAGGGTGCTTTAAAACTTGCTTTTGCCGCCGTTATTTTACCACCTTTTACGGTAAAAAAGCCTTTAGTTTCCACGTCTTTTGCCACGCCGTGCATCGCCAATTTGCCTTTCACGACGGCTGTGTAGTCGCCGTCTTTTGTCAAATTAATGGCTTTGACATCCGCAATGTCGCCCGCAAAAGTCGCTTTCGCAAACTTGTTACTTTCCATGTAATTTTCGTTGAAATGCTCTTCCATCAAGGCTTGCTCGAAATGAAAACCTTTGACCAAAACGGCGGCTTCCATTTTGCCCGTCGCAAGGTCAATAACGAGCGTTCCTTTTGGATTCACGGCTGCGATTTTTTCGGGAGAAGTCGCGCTTGTGGCGTCAAAATTAATTTTCGCGTCTTTGGTGTAAAATTTTTGAGCCGATGCACTCAGCACGAAGCAAAAAGCGAGGGCGCTAAAAAAGAATTTTTTCATAATTTTAATCAATTTTTTGATTGAAAAGAAGTGGGTGAGTGACGCCTAAATAATGTCAAATAATGTCAAATAATGTCAAGAATCGTTAAGTAATTTTTCTAAAACGAAGCTAAAACGTCGGCTTAAATTTAAAAGTTTGGACCCCTCAGTATTTTGACATTTGTTTAACTAAAATGCTGATTGTTAACGATTTGTGAAGATTATTGGACGCAACGGTCAAGGACAACATCGGTTAATTTACCCGTGCAAATGCCCTTTAAAGTCACGGTTTCGCCGACTTTATAATCGGTTTTTGTTTGCTTCGTAAATTTGTCCAACACGCAACTTACACCATTCATTGGGTCGCCCGTTTCGAGTGAAATCGAGACGCCCGATGTGTCCTTTTCGACACTCGCAACCGTTCCCGACACCTGAACGACAATCATTTTGTCCATCGAACCTACGTATTTTTCGGTGGCTTTGGTTTCGTCCGCTGCGAACTCTGCGGCGAGTTCGGTAGCGGTCACTGTGAAATTAGGTGGGCCGATTTCCGCGTGCGGTTTGTTCCACATATAGTAGCCTACGCCGCCGCCGATGAGGGCTGCAAGGCAACCCAAAATTAAGAGTTTTTTTATCATAATGCGTGTATTTTGGAGAGATGAAAATTTATAAATTATTGATTTTCAATTTATTATAAATTAAAATTGAATTCAATAATTCAGTTTAATGGCTTTAAATCGTCGGAATACTGAGGGGTCCCTTTTTTGCAGAACCGCTTATTTTAATTGTTCAACGCACCCGCATTCATCCACGCTTTGAGCTTCGCAATGTCGCACGCTGCGAATTTGCCCGCGCCTTTTGGCATTTTGGAATAACCCGCCGTTTGGTCAATCGAGCCAATAAAAGTCGCTTTGTCCGCCACAATGTACGCTTTTATGGCACTGTAAGTCCCCAAATTGATGCCACTTGCTTGGCTCGATGTCGAATGACAGCCCGAAGTTGCGCAGCCTGAGGCGATGAGCGGCGAAACGAAAGTGGCAAATTTAACTGCCGCCGTATCGCAAGTCACCGTTCCTGACGTTGGGTACAGCTCCGATTCTTTGTCGTAATAACAACTTTCAACGAGCGTCGAAATCGCCACGATGCTCATGCAAAAAACAAATGGAAAGAGGATTTTCTTCATTTCTACGTTTTTAAATTTAATGGTTAATATTTTTAAATGAAAATGGACCCCTCAGTATAAAAGGCATTTAGAAGCGTTTTTTCATTTTTCACTTAATTATTCAGCGCGCCGCGTTTAATCCACGCGTCGATTTTATTCAATTCGCAAGCCGATAGAGCCGCGCCACTTTTTGGCATGAATGAATAATCCGCCGCTTTCCGCATTGAACCCATAAAAGCGGGCGTCAATGCCGACGCTTTGATTTGGGCATATGTTGACAAATTCAAAGCACCACTCGGAATTGTTCCGCTGTGGCAACCTTGGCACCGATTTTCCATAATCGG
Organism: Saprospiraceae bacterium; assembly: GCA_043764555.1. Classification (GTDB taxonomy): domain Bacteria; phylum Bacteroidota; class Bacteroidia; order Chitinophagales; family Saprospiraceae; genus JAAFJT01. The sequence continues at coordinate 4,826 of JAYUKJ010000257.1, read as the reverse complement.
TTTGACGAAAGTTGCGAAGCTAACGACCGCCGTTGTGTCGCATTTTCCGTAGTTGGCATTACACACATAATTTTTTGCGCCCTTGTTTATCCAATTGGCAATCAATGCTTTCTGCGCGGCTGTCATCACAATGCCCGAACTTCTTGGCGGCATCGAGCCGTTGGCAATTTCTTTATAAATCGTGCTATTGTTCGCATTTCCTGCCACAATGCCCCGCTGCAAAACGGTTGCGTAATTGGTGAGTTGGTAATTTTTTGCTTTCGTTGCGGCGTCGTGACAACCACTGCCCGCGCAAGCTGAAATGAAAATCGGCAACACATCCGCGAAGTAAATTGTGTCGGCGCTGCACTGTCAACCCGTCGTATCTCCCTTATCTACGGTGACAACGCCGCCGCCGTTGTTTTTGGTCGTATCTTTTTTTGTTGTGTCAATCGGCATCACATCATTATTGACGGTCGGTTGGTGCTTACAAGCGGTCGTTGTTGCCGCAATGACGACGATTAAAACGGTCGAAAAAGCGATAATTAACTGCTTCATCTTTAAAATATGCTTTTAGGTTATGTTCAAAAAAGAGAGTGAAAAAGGAATAGGATTTTGGTCGTTTAGGCGGAATTTAACTGTTTTTACCTGAAAATGTTAAAGTTCGGAGTGGACATTTATTAAAAACGTCGGACACTTAAAAGCGTCCGACGTTTAAATTTTGCTAACGCAATTAGCTGTAAACGCGCAGTTTATTGCCCGTTAGTACCTGCGTTTTGTAGATGGTCAAACCGCCACTACCTGTTGAGTTCGTGCCTTTTCCCGTTAGGTCGAAATTGGCACCGTGAGCGGAGCAATTGAAGTTGTTCCCTGCTTTGTTGTAAGTGACCTGCACGTTGCCTTGGTGACTGCAAATCTGCGTGGCGGCTACGTAATTGCCCGCCGTGTCGCGCACAACGACCACTTTATTGGCAGTGTTGATGATAAATCCACCGTTTGCACCGAGTGGCGCGTTTTCGGCTGCCGCCAAATCGAGCGTAAAATCAAGGGTTGCAGTGGGTGTAACTGTGTCTGATTTGCAGGCACCGAAGCAACTTGCCGTGAGAACGAATGCGGCACCGACGCCGATTTTTTCAAGAAAATCTCTTCTTTCCATGTTTTTTAAATTAGATAAAGATTGGATGGTGAATTAAAGAAAGGAATATGCTGTTATAACACGCATATTTCTCCTAAACAGTTGCCTTGCAAAAGTGTTTCTGCTTTCGGTCTTTTTAAAAATAATTTCTCGAAAAGCGCTTTTTAAAGAACATAAACGGTGAAATCCCGATGATTGCGCGCAATTATCGGGATTTTGACGCTTAAACAGCGCATTAAATATTTACTTAGACGAAAATCTAACCCATTGACAAGACGTCAATCCGAATCCGAACGCGCCCGTTTTTCATTGTCAAACCAATCGCTTTGGCGGCAGTTGGCGTCATGTCGAGGATGTCTTTTTTGCTGAAAGGCCCGCGGTCGTTGATTTTTACGACGACAGATTTGTGATTTTTGAGATTTGTTACGCGGATTTTAGTCCCAAAAGGCAGTTTCCGATGGGCAGCAGTCAAGGCGGCGCAGTTGAGGTTGCCGCCTTTGGCAATCGGTTTTCCGCACAATCGTTTGGAATACAAAACGGCGTTGCCATATTGAATGGGCGTCTTTTTTTGAGCTACAATAGCGGTCACAACAAGCACCGTGAATAGACTGATTAGAATGTGTTTTTTATAATTTATCATGTCCTTTTTATATTGTTATGTTTACGTTTTACGGTATCACTTCACAAAGTGAACATATTTGTTTCACGTATTTGAAAAAAATCATTACATAAACATATAGTTAACACTCTTTTGATGAGTCAGACGTTTAGCTTTTTGTCATTCACGAAGAATTTCTAATCATTTTAAAAAGTCAAAATCAAAAGATTCCATCTGAATGACAAAAAAGGGACCCCTCAGTATATGACGTCCTTACGGCATCCCGATTTTTCTTCGGGAACGGCTTTTTCAGGAATAATGTGCTTGTTTTTTAATAAATCAATAAATCAGCACGTCAATGCGGATGGAAATGCGCCCGTTAGCGGTCGATAAACCGATTGCTTTGGCGGCTCTTGGCGACAAATCAATAATATCGCGTTTGGAAAAAGGACCGCGGTCGTTGATGGTTAAAATGACGGATTCGTCAGTTTTGAGGTTCGTTACGCGGATTTGCGTACCAAAAGGAAGGGTTCGATGCGCGGCTGTCAAGGCGTCGCAATCGAGGTTTCCGCCGCCCGAAACGTGTTTGTTACACAGATTTTGAGAATAAACGACGGCGTTTCCGTATTGAATGGGTTCAATTTTTTGCGCTTTTGCGGAACTTAAAAGGGTAGTGGTGAAGAGACAGAATGTCGTAAACATTTTCGATTTAAACATATTTCTATTTTAATTTTGTAAAGACGTTTATACGGTGTTAAAATAGAAATTGCCGAAAAAAGACGTTTAAACTTTTCCACAAACGCCAAAAGTGATGAGATGTGCATCTATACGGGTGAAGTTTCTTTTCATTCACCTTATAAATCCGTTACGCATGGCTAATTTTCTGAATAATTCAAAATCGCCGAACATCGACATGACGCCGATGGTGGATTTGGGCTTTTTGCTCATCACGTTTTTCATGTTGTCCACCACTTTTTCAAAATCAAAAGTGATTGAAATGATAAAACCCGCCAATCCTGAGTTCGTTGACGAAAATATCAAAATCAATTGCAATCGCGCATTGACGCTGATTTTGACGGAGACGTCCAACGTTAAATTTTACACTTGCCCAAGCGAAACGAAGAACGCGGTGGACAGTTTAGACTTTTCAAAAAGCGGTTTGCGGCAATTTCTTTTTGAGAAGAAAAAAGCCGTTTGGGCGGAGTTTCACGGCGAAAAACCGTTAATTGTCTTGTTGAAAGCAACAAAAAGCGCTAAGTACAAAACGCTCATCGATGCCGTTGATGAGTTGAAAATGTCGAATACGCAGTTTGTTTTATGCAAAATGGAAGCAATTGATTCGACGGCTTTGGGCATGAATTAGAAGTTGTCAAATCTTAAATCTAAAAAAAAGGACCCCTCAGTATAAAAGCCTTTTTTCGTTCAAAATGAGCGAAAAAAGGCTTTTATACTGAGGGGGCCCAAAATCCCATTACTCAACCAAATCAAACTTCACGGGCAAGACGTACTGCACGGCAACTTGTTTGCCATTTTGTACACCCGGCGCCCATTTTGGCATTGCCGAAACAACGCGTAGAGCCTCCGCGTTGAGTAATTTATCGACGCCTTTTAAGACCGTGACATCATCGACTTTACCGTCTTTTTCGACGACAAACTGAACAAAAACGGTTCCTTTCACGCCGTTTTCTTTAGAAATAATGGGGTATTTCAAGTTTTTCTGCAAATATTTTACCATCGCCGCTTCGCCACCTAAGTACAAAGGTGCGATTTCGGAGCGGATAAAAACGTCGTCTCGACCCGTCCGTTTTTTGACATTTTCGGTTACTTTTGGCAATCCTTCGCCGACACTCATAGTCGGTTTACCGCCTTTTTTATCCGTTTTCGGCGCCACAAGTACGGGTTTTGCGGGCGTGGTTGCCTTTGGCTTGTCGCCTTTTTTTGCCGTTTCGACCGCCTTCTTTTTAGCGGCATCCATGGCAGCTTTTCGAGCGGCAGCTTTTTTTGCTTCGGCGGCTATTTCGGCTTTAGTCGGCTGTTTGGCGGCGAGCATTTCTTTATCCGAAACGGCGAGTGTTGCGTCAGCAGCGCCCGTTGTGTCCATGATAGACGGTGGAAGGCTCTCCGAAATGGCGGCCGTTGGTTTTTTATCGTCGGCACAAGCCGTGAAAAGGGTGGCAACGAGGGCGGTAAAAATAAGTTTTCTGAACATTTTCTTTAAATTTTGGTGAAAAAAGATTTCTAACTAAGCGCTAAAAGTAAGCACTTTGGCGATAGTTTTTGTAAAAATTCTATCATCATTAGATTTGACAAGATTGGGCAACTTTTTAAAAAGTCGCCCCATCTAAAAATGTCTCCTAATGTCCATTTTACATATAAGAAAGCCCGACTATCCGTATAGTCGGGCTTTTCAGTTTGATTGAACAATGTTTTTTTAAATTGTGTAGCTTCTGAACTAATCCAAAATCTCTTTAACACGGTGAGACCCCGTTTTTTCTTTGTACTTCACGAGTTGGCGTTTAAGGGCGACAATCGCTTTGTCAAGCGCAGCTTCAAAAGTCTTGCTCGTTTCTTTGATAAAAATAACGCCATTCGGCAAATTCAGCCTAATTTCTGCGATTTTGTCCCGAACAATACCCGAATTTTCGAGTTTGAGGATAACTTTCGCTTCGATGATTTTGTCGAAAAAATGCTCCAACTTTTGGAGTTTGTTTTCGATGGCAGTCAGCAATTTAATGTCTGCTGAGAAATGAATGGCTTCTGTCTGAACTCTCATATTGCTTTTGTTTAAACGGTTAAAGAAAATAATGTTTATCGCTTCTAATAAATTGAGCGTCTCTGTCTGTAATGAGGGCAATATCTGAATATATCTGAAAATAAAAAATTTAATTTGCACTATTAACACTTCTAACATAGAACATTTTTTCATTGACGTAATCATGACAATTTAATTTTAGACACAAATGCATGATTTTCAATATTTTATGCATTTTTAGGTCAAAATACTGAGGGGACTATTTGGGAAATAAAAATTAAAAATTAAAAATTTTGGTGCAACAATTTTGATAAAATTTTAATATTAGACAGCGTGAGGTAGAGATAAGGCATATTTTGTAT
>JAYUKJ010000256.1:0-1423 GCA_043764555.1 Saprospiraceae bacterium | reverse complement strand
ATACTTCGCCACGTAGCTTGTCCACGTCAAAGTCGGTAAAGCATCGTAGATTTCATCCACTTTTGCGTCGCGCTCTTTCCAAATCAGCATACCCGCGAAATAAGTCATCAAGCTAATCGTGAACATATTAAATGCCCCCGAAATTGAGTCCGTCATGTTGTAAGTAACGGGAAAAGTTGACAAGCCGTAAGCATCATTTGCGGACAAAATATTGGGCAATAAATTCGCCATTCCAACGAGGGTGAGTAAGAAAAACGGCGTACTTTTTATAATCCCCAAGAGGTTTGTTTTGTATTGACTCCACAACTGCGTGCGGGTTGTTGAGCCATCAAAACGTTGCGTCACGACGGGCAAAACTGCCAATTGTGCCAAGCCTAAATGGTCGGTTTCTTTGATTTCTTTTGCGCCCTTTTTCGATTTTTCGGAGAAAGAGAAACGGAAATAACCGAGCGTTAAAATGACCAAACCTACTGCCATCCAGATGAGTCGATTTGCCAAAATTAAGCCTTGTAACCCCAAAACTTGCGTGTTTTTTTCGTCAACTGTCCAATATTTCATCACAACGCTCGCCGTACGAATCGCGAACGGGTCGAGCAAGGCGGCGGTGTTTTCGTTTTTTATATCTTTCAATAGCGTACCAGAAGCAATGTAAGCAACAAGTAAAGCAAGCGTTGCCACATAACTTAAAATCGTATTGCGTGTCAAGGCTGAAATGGTGTAAATAATTGACCCAATGAAGATTGTGTTGGGAATTGTGAAGATGAAAAAACCCGCCAAATGTGCGTTCCAATAAATGGGACCAAACCTTTCGGCTTCTTGCCAATCAAATGCAAGGCTGCAAACCGAGCCGATAATCACCCCCAAAGACACGCCAAGCAATGGCACACAAGCCGCCAAAATTGCGCCACCCCAATGACCGAAAAAATAGCCCGCTTTACTGAGGGGTGTCGAAAATATGATTTGTTGGGTGTTGTTTTCAAAATCTCGAATCGCGGCGGAATTCATAAACGCGGTCGTCAACAGCATCGTCAAAATGGACATGATGCTGTAAAATTGAAGAATCGCAAACGGCGCATTTTTATGCACATTGCCGATGCCACCGCCAATTGTTATACTCTCGGTTGACGTTGCGCCGAAAACTAACAGGGCGAGGATAGCTAAGAAAATATAGAGCATTGGCGAACGCAGCCATTGTTTTATTTCAAATTTAAAAAAGGTCGTAAACATGATTTTCTGAATTAAAAAGATGAGAAATAAATGGTAAAATTTAACACGTTTTCTCTAACACATAGGCACACAGGACACATAGTTTTTAGGAAATATTTGAAGAAAAGAAAGAAAAAGACTATGTGTCCTATGTGCCTATGTGTTAAGAAAAATCGTGTTAAAACCCTTAAACCAATTCAAAGATTTTAGCGAAGAA
>JAYUKJ010000255.1:0-4729 GCA_043764555.1 Saprospiraceae bacterium | reverse complement strand
CAGCGGCAACGGTGGCTCAAAGCCAAAAGGTAAGGACAATACAATGCTTTATGCGGGTATTGCGGCGGCGGTTGTGTTGGTTTTGGTCATGAAATAGGGATTTATACGCCTTTATATTGATTTATACTGAGGGGTCTCTTAAATTGATACGCCTTTAGATTTGACGTAATTTTTAACAATATCTAAGTTTTTTAAAGCAGTTGCGTACTTAAATTCTAACCTAACCATGCGAAAGTTGGGATTTAAAAAACCTTCGTAGCGGGTCAATTGAGCATCGGCGTGTAATTCAGTGTAGGCGTCGAACGCCCTTTGAGAAATTGGATTTAGCGCCGTTGGATTAGTAGGGTCTGAATGTTCAAACATGAATTTATGACCCTTTGATATTCTGACTCTTTTGAATTTCTCATAAGCGCGTAAGCAATGTAACGCCGTGTAGAAAGCGATAGTGATTTTCCAATCAAAATAACGCTTTGGAAATTGTTTGTCAAGGGCATCTAAAAAATCAATGTTGTGCGCCACTTGGTCAATATGATTTTGCATGGTAGTTTACAGGTTAATGGCTTCATGAATAGTTAATTGAGATTCCCACTCTTTAGGAATAAATTCAAACAAAACGGGAAATCGAGCATCAAGGCCCGCGTAAATTAGGGATTTTTTAAATTCTCTCAATTTACCCCGATTTTCAAGCGTGTTATGGTTCAAGATAATGCAGTAATGCAAACTTGACGGGTCGTCATAGGTTTTAAAGGCTTTATAAATAAGGCGCTTTTTAGATTTTAAAAAATCATAAACGCCTTTGTTTAGATAGGTTGAAATCATTTTTTCTTGCGCGACGATGCTATCAACGGACGCCTTTAGAGGGTCTTGTAGGATTTCATCAATGTAATTAGTTAAAGCATTGCCGATACCAAAGGCGCTCAAAGTTTTAGCCATTTCGACGTCTTGACTGATTTCTTCGGTCATGCCGCCAATAAGATCTAATATTTTTTGACGGTCGGAGGTGGTTTTATCTTCAACAGTAGTAGTCATTATTTAAGTCATTTTAGAGATTCAAAAATGCAAATATACTGAGGGGTGCTTAAAAATCCCAAAATAAAAAGTCAACGAACAAAATTTTAATTCAGTCATAAATTAATTATCACATGAGAGGTCGTAAAAAAACATTGTTCCAAAAGTTGCAAAACGTTAAATCTAAGATGTGCGCTGGTAAGGCGACCGCAACCGATTTGACGCGACTACGACGACATGGTTAACGGTGTTGAATTGTCGCTCGACGACATCAACGGCTGCGGAGATGAAATGTCAGGCTACGGTGATGAGTCGTTGGCTGGTTACGGTGATGAATCGTTGGCTGGTTACGGTGATGAATCGTTGGCTGGATATGGTAACTCAATTTAACCAAAAACGCCTTTTATACTGAGGGGTCCTAAAATGTGACAACTTTTTGAAGTTGTCACATTTAAACCCGTCGTAAAGTTTTGTAAATCAATTAATTATCAATAATAAAAATTCTTTAAGATGTATCCATTAGCACCTAATTCAGGGCGTCAGCGCCAATTGTTGAGGGAGTCTTTTTTCAAATCAATTCGTTCAAAAATTCCCAACTGTCGCCCAATAATTTAGCGTTGTACTGATAATCCGCTTGTCGATTAACCCGCCAAATGCCTTCACTATCGGGAACAACGATGCCGCCTTCAAAAATCACCCCCTCAGTATTTTCAACTTTTCCCTGTTGTTCGACGAGCCATTTTTGCAAACATTCGGCACGTTCGGTCGCATCTTTTGCCGTCGAACCTTTTTTTGTATCCACAATCCATACCGTTCCGTTCGTTAATTTGATGAGATAATCGGGATAAAAAGTGCGGCAATCCGTTCCCGCAAAATATTGAATACCCAAATAACTGCGCTTCGATACGCCGTTTTTGTACCAATAAGCCACGCTTTCGGAACGGTTTTCAAGCCAGCGTTCAAAGTCTTTTTCAACGCTTGACCCGTCTTTCGCTTGGTAATATTTATCGAAATAATTTAGCTTAAAATCAGGCATTTCCACGTGTGTTTCCGATGAAAACACGTCATTTTCTACCGTTTCCAAGTCATACCAATCGTTTCTATTTTTGGCTAAAACCTTCTTTTTGCGTTCAGGTTCGTACTGCTCAATCGCTTTTTTGACGAGGGTGCGGAAGGTCGTTTCATTCTTATCCCGCAACAAAATGTTTTGAATATATATTGCATTTTCTTTCTTAGGGTCAATGCCAAAGTAGAGGTTGAAAAAACGATTTACCGCTTTAACAATCGTTTCTGATGAATCCCGAACGGTGTAGCCTGTGCATAAATCGCGCAACATTTTCAGATATTGGACTTCCACCATATTGTCCTCTTTCCGTACTAATCGCTTCGTCATTTCGGCGTCTAAAGCGGCTTGTGCGGCTACGGAATTGTCATAATTTTTGGCTTCAATTGTTCCGCTTTCGCCGATTGATGTTTTGTTGCGAATGAGTTGCAAATCAAAGTTAAGTTTAGTCGCAAGTTGTTGATTATCAACGAAATTCTGAACGGCGGCGGTAGCGTCAAACTTGAAATATTCGCAGAAAGCGGCGTCGAAAAACGGGTAAAACTCGGTCGTCAATGTGCCAAAATCGGCGCGTTTTTGATAATACGATGGCAGTTTGAAAGGTAAAATTCCGTCACGTCGTTTGCTTTTCAGATGCTTAATAATTTTAGGGTCGTGCGGCTCGGTTTGAACTTTGACGGGGAAAATATTGGTGTAAACGTAACCCACGTTCAGTTCTTCGTTTGCGTAGTGCTTTATTTGAGGCGTTCGCAAAATCCGTCCGATGGTTTGAATACTAAAACTAACCGATTTGATGCGCCGCAACATCACCAAAATGTGCGCGCGCGGACAGTCCCAACCCGTGCCAAAGGCAGTTTTGAATAACAAAAATTCTACTTTTGAACCAGCCGAAGCAATTTTCAGAAGGTCGGGACTTTTATCGCCACTCAAACCGATGGCAACCGTGCCGTTTGCGTAATCTTTACCTTTTGTTTTCAAAAAAGCCTCTACAAGCGTTCTTGCGGCTTCACCTGCGTCGCTATCGGGCATCTGAATCATCACCAAAGGACGAATCGAGGACCCCTCAGTATAAAACGCTTTTTCTAAGGTTTCGCGCCGCGCAAAGGCTGCTTCTAACACAATGCGTTCGCTCGTGGATTCTTCGGTTTTGTCGTCAAAGTCTTCGGTATCGGGGTTTATCAATACTTCTTTTTTTATCATTTGTTCCGCAATTACGTCGGCGGCTTTGATGCTCACTTTACCCGCTTTGCCGTCTTGAAAATCCTCCAAACTCACGCTGAATTTTGGCGTTGCCGACACTTCAATCGTTATCGCCGCGCCGATTAATTTGCGAAGGGCTTGCGTTCGGGCGGCGTCTTTGCCCAAATGACTTTCGTCAATAATCAAGATAATTTGCGTGGTTCGGCGCGTTTTTTCAACAATTTCAAGCAAATTTGAGAAATCACCCGCTTCTTTCATCACCTTGTTCGACCAATTGCCGTCCTTGTCTTGACTCCTGATTTTTTCCCAATTCACGACCGCAATACTGAGGGGTTCGAGCCTGTCGCGGCCGCTCATGTATTCATCTTCGTAGAGATAAACGGCAGGTTTACCGTCGAAATAATTTTCTAAACTCCGCTTGCTTTGCGTGTGCAAACCGCCTTGCCCGACGGACACCCAAAGAAACGTAAATTCATCTTCGTATTCTATTTCGCCCAACATTCGGCGCACGTAATTCGCCATAGTAATCGTCTTTCCAGAACCCGTCGGGGCTTGAAAAACAATTGTTTTTTCCAAAAAATCGGTATTCGGCAAGAGCCGTTTTGTCTCGGCTATGAGTTGGTCAACGGCGGTTTGTTGATAGCCTTTGAGATGTATCATATCGTTTTGCGTATTAGAATGTGCTGATAGTAGCGCGACCTTCAGGTCGCGAAAATTGCTGATAGACCGCGACCTGAAGGTCGCGTTACGTTTATTTTACTTTAATATCCGTTTGTATAAATCCAATATCCGCATCGGAATTTCTTCCAAGCGAACACCCTCAAAATCGTCGTAATCCAATTGTGAGACATGGCCCGTCGGCGTGAAAACGTATAAGATTTTTTCACCCGACAAAGCGGCTAAATGCGTCTGTAAATCGGTTTTATACTGAGGGGTATCGTCGTAAAGAATGGCTAACGTGCGGTTGTGGTCTTTGAAAATCTCAAACGCACCCGTATAATTTTCGCGCTCGTCGGTCTCTTCGGGCAGCAATTCGGTGGGAAATATCCGTTGGAAAATGTTTTCCCGAAGGCACAACATCTCCGTACAATGCCGTTTGATATTCTCCGCATTTTGAATGTGTGCGCCTTGTTTCACCACAAAACCACAGCGAAAATACCGCAATTTTCCGCCCGTTCCGCGCACTTTAGTTCCTTTTGGCGTCGTGTAGCCTTCCATTACTTTCCGCACGCGCGGATACGTCACGGCGCGACAAATACCCATATCTTCTATTTCCGAAGGATTTAATCCTTTGCCTGTCAACTCTTTGCGCGTTTTATCCGTCACTTCGTTGTTCGTCACCAAGATGCACTGTCGGTTGCCACCGTCGGCACGGTTCAATTCTAAAACAGCGTGCGCCGTCGTACCACTGCCTGCAAAAAAATCGAGAATGACTGAGGGGGTGTCTTTTTGAGTGGT
>JAYUKJ010000254.1:0-17414 GCA_043764555.1 Saprospiraceae bacterium | reverse complement strand
TGACGCACGACGCCGCAGGCAACAAGTTGTTTATCAATGGTTTATTGAAGAAAAGCATCGCCGCAACGGGTGCTTTGAACAAAACAAGCAAGCCTTTTGGCATTGGTTACAATCCGATTGACGGCGGGGCGAATTTCAACGGCTCTTTGGATGATATTAAAATTTATAACCGCGCATTGACCGACCTTGAAGTCGCCGCTTTGTTCGCTACGCAAAACGTTGCGCCCGTCGTTTTGGAGACATTAATCGCTCATTATCCCTTCAATAACAACGGAACGGACGTGACTTTATTCGCTAACAACGCCGTAACAGCTACCGCAATTCCGACCGCCGACCGTTTTGGCAAAGCCAATAAAGCCTTTGCGTTCAACAACAGCACGGTAAAAGCGGCAAATTCAGCGCAGTTGAATAGTCCTTTGACAACCATCAGTTTTTGGGTGCGCGTGGCCGCTTTGCCGACAACGGGCGAAGCGTTTTTGTTCTCGCACGGCGGTTATCAAGACCGTTGGAAAATCTCGTTGCCGTCGCATGGCAAGCCCGTTTTCACGACAAACAGCGTCGGCGGCATCAAAGACATGGATTCTGATTCCGTTTCGTTGCCCGTCGGTGCGTGGCGACACGTGGTGATGACGCACGATTTGATGGGCAACAAAATTTTTATTAATGGTCAATTGAAGAAAAGTATTGCCGCAACGGGTGCTTTGAACAACACAACCCGCGTCTTCGGCATGGGTTACGACCCGATTGATTCAACCAATTTTTTCAACGGTGCATTAGACGATATTCAGATATATAATGTGGCGTTAACCGACGTGGAAGTCGCCGCTTTGTTTGCGTTGCAAAACGTCGCGCCCGTCAGTACCGACGTCGAAGCACCAAGTACCCCCCTCAGTATTTCGGCAGTTGTGGCCTTCACAAACGTTACTTTATCATGGTTGCCTTCAACGGACAACGTGGGCGTGACGAGTTATAATGTGTTCAGAAACAACGTTTTAGTGGTCAATAGCTTGACAACTTCCGCCTTGATAACGGGATTGGCACCGACAACGCGTTTTACCTTTGGCGTCACCGCAATTGACGCCGCAGGCAATCAATCCGCGATGTCAACCCTTCAAGTAACGACGGGACAAGACGCCGTGCGCGACACAATAGCCCCCTCAGTACCGAGCAGTTTGACGGCTCAAATTGGTTCAAATTCGGTTCAATTAGCTTGGATTGCCTCCACCGACAACCGCGCCGTGAAAGGCTACATCGTTTTTCAAGACGGTGTGGTGATTGACACGGTTGCCGCGCCAAATGTGACCAAGTTCGTCGGCGGTTTACTGTCCTTGACGGCTTATACATTTGAAGTTTTAGCCTACGACGTGGCCAATAATAAATCGGCAAAAGCCGAAAGAACCGTTACAACCTTGGCACCCGTCAATACGGGCGAACCTGGCTTAATCGCCAATTATCCGTTTGACGACAACGCAAACGACGCCACGCCTTACAACAATCACGGCGCAATCGGCGGCAATCCGACGTTCGTCGTGCATACGGGTTTGGCGGGAAAAGCCCTCAAATTTGATGGAAATGGGGATTCTGTTCTCGTAAAAAACGCTGTGCAGTTGATTTCTGATTTTGCAACCGTCGGTTTTTGGATTCGCGTGGACAGCGTGAACATCGCAAACGCCGAAGCCTACGTGATTGATTTTGGACATTGGGACCAACGTTGGAAAATTTCGCTGCCGCAACACCTTAGAATCGTTTGGACAACGAATTGTAAAAATACAATCTCCAACAATTTCATCACGGACATGGACGCGGGTGATGGCAACGAGTTGGTAAAAGGTATTTGGTGGCACGTGACCGCCGTGCATGATGGCGTGAACAATATCATTTACATCAACGGCGTCGAAACAAAACGCGTTCCGTCAACGGGCAAATTGAACAGCACGGCGCGCGCCTTGTTTTTCGGCAACAACGGCACGGACGGCGGACAATATTTTGCGGGTGCATTGGACAACGTGAAAATTTACAACAAAGCCATGACGGCGGGTGAAATCAATAAGCTGTTCAGAACGGGTTCAACGCCCGTTGACGAACAAGCAAGCGGCGAATTATTAGCTCTTGTGAAAAGCATTTCACCAAATCCTGTGTCAAACGAATTGCTCGTCAAACACGCTTTTACGGGCAAAGAGGCGGTGTCAATTCGCATTTTTGACCTCGTAGGTCGTCAAGTGGATGCGCTCAATTTTGAGAAAAATAACATCCCATCGGGTCAATTCTCGTTGAACACAAGTCGTTATCTATCAGGCACTTATCTGATTAATTTCGTACAAGACGGCAAGAGTTTAGGCACGTTGAAGTTTGTGAAGAACTAAGGGTTAACACATTTTTTGTATGATTTTTTTTTAACGCATAGGCACATAGGAGACATAGTTTTTTCTTTTTTTCTGTCATTCAAAAAGAATAAAATTATGTTTCCTATGTGCCTATGTGTTAAAAAAAATAAAAGGATGTTAAAGGAAAAATCGTAAAAAACTATGTTTCCTATGTGACTATGTGTTAAAAAAAATGTGTTAAAAAAATAAAATGTGTTAAAAAATGGCAAATAGATTTGTTCAAAATCCAATTCTCACCACCAAAGACATCAAGCCAAGCCGCGCGGATTTTGTGGTAGAAAGCGTGTTAAATCCCGGTGTATTTCAGTTTCAAGGCAAAACGTGGCTCATTGTGCGCGTTGCCGAGCGGCCCGTGCAGACGGAAGGCAAAATATCGTTGCCAATTCTTAAAGAAAACGGGGAAATTGAAATAATGGAATTCAGCAAAGACAACCCCAACATTGATTTAACGGACGCCCGAATGGTCGGTTATAAAGACAAAACGTACCTCTCTACGCTGTCGCATCTACGATTGATGTGCAGCCGCGACGGTATTAATTTTTTTGAACCCGACACCATGCCCAACAAAATAGTCGGACACGGGGCTTTAGAAACCTTTGGCATTGAAGATTGCCGCGTGAGTTTTATCAACGGTATGTATCAATTAACTTATACGCAAGTGTCTGAAAATGGCGTTGGCGTCGGCTTGATGCAAACCGAAGATTGGCGCACGTTTCATCGAATCGGGATGATTTTACCGCCGCACAACAAGGATTGTGCCTTGTTTGAAGAAAAAATTGACAACAAATACTACTGTTTTCATCGGCCTTCGGGCATTGATTTAGGCGGCAATTTTATATGGATTGCTGAATCGCCCGACTTAATACATTGGGGAAAACATCAATGCATTCTCCAAACCCGCGAAGGCTGGTGGGATGCTGCCCGTATCGGTGCGGGTGCGGCCCCGATAAAAACCCCAAAAGGTTGGCTAGCGATTTATCACGGTGCAGACGCCAATAATCGTTACTGTTTGGGCGCAATTCTGTTGGATATTGACAATCCCGCAACCGTCATTGCGCGGTCTTATCACCCTATTTTAGAACCAAACGCTCCGTATGAATTGACGGGTTTCTTCGGAAATGTCGTCTTTACCAACGGACACCTCGTCAACGGCGACACAATCACGATGTATTACGGCGCGTCCGATGAAGTTATCTGCGGCGCAACATTATCCATACAAACCATTTTAGATAGCTTACTCAACACTTAATTTTTATTTAACACATTTTTATTTTTTTAACACATAGACACATAGGAAACATAGTTTTACAAAATTATCGGCTTTATGTCGCACATCTAATTTATCCCACATTCCCGAAGGGAATATATGTTTTTTGAGTCATTTTTACATAAAATCCCTTCGGGATTGCGAAAAATGAGCATTTGTTGTTCTATAAACATACATTCCCTTCGAGAATTTAGGACATTTCTTTTTGCGACATAAAACCGATAATTCCGTAAAACTATGTTCCCCATGTGCCTATGTGTTAAAAAAATAAAAATGTGTTCAAAAATAAAAATGTGTTTCAAAAAAAACCATCTTTTATGTTCAATCAATTGACAACAGAAATAAATTTTTTCAAAAGGCACCCCCTCAGTATGAAGGTGCTTTTATTGACCAATTTCATCTACGGAATGGTCATGCCGATAATCGAACTCTTTGTCGGGGCGTACATTATGCGGAATTCAGAAGACATTAGTTTGGTCGTTATTTTCCAATTAGCCGTTTATACGGGCATCCCGTTGACGTTCATGATTAACGGCTTTTTGTTGAATTATCAGCCCATTTCAAGGCTTTATTCGCTCGGAATGTTGCTAAGTGGCGTCTCCATGACGGCTATGATGAGCCTCAATGAACTCAGCACAGTGGGCGTTTTCATGGCGGGTCTAATCATGGGTTTATCTTACGGCTTCTTTTGGGCCAACCGCGATTTTCTCGCCCTCAACACCACAAAAGACGACAACCGCAACTATTATTACGGCATCGAAACGTTTTTTTATACCGCAACGGGCATCGGGATTCCCTTAGCGGCGGGGGCGTTTATTGCGGCAACCGACCGCAACGGTTGGTTCGATGGCAACATCAATGTGGCGTATTATTGCTTAACCGTTTTTGTATTCGTTCTGTCAAGTTTTGCCGCGGTTTTGGTGCATAAGGGACAATTTCAAAACCCCATTAAAGCCCCGTTTTTGTTCTTTAATTTCGACAAATTGTGGCGTAAAATGCTGCAATTGGCCGCTTTAAAAGGCGTCGCGCAAGGCTATATCGTCACCGCACCGACCATGTTAGTCATGACTTTGGTTGGAAAAGAAGGCGCATTGGGCTTGATTCAAGGCATTGCCGCCGCCGCTTCCGCCGTTTTACTGTACATTTTAGGCAGAAAAACCAAACCCAAAGACCGACTCATGATTTACGGGATTGGTTGTTCACTATTCGTTTTAGGCGCGCTGTTCAATGCCGTTTTGTACTCCTCCGTCGGCGTCATTTTGTTCGTTTTATGCCTACTTTTTGCCCGTCCGTTGTTGGACATTGCCTACTTTCCGATTCAATTAAAAGTCATCGACATCGTTGCCGAAAAAGAACAACGCAATGCGTTTACGTACATCTTCAATCATGAATTAGGTTTATACGTCGGGCGTTTATTCGGTTGCGGACTGTTCATCGTTTTGGCGCGGTACGCAAGCGTCGATATTGCTTTGCGCTACGCTTTGTTGGTCATCGCCATCATCCATTTCGGTGGCTATTTCATGGCGAAAAACATCGTCAAAGACATAGAATAATTAATTTTTAGGCCCCCTCAGTATTTAACACATTTTTCTTTTTTAACACATAGTCACATAGGAAACATAGGTTTGTCCTTTCCTTTTTGTCATTCAGAAAGAAAAAACGATGTACCCTATGTGACTATGTGTTAAAAAAAATAAAAATGTGTTCAACAAAAAATAAAATGTGTTCAATAAAAAAAAACGTTTGATACGATGAAAAAACAGCACCTATTTCTCTTCATTTCTCTTTTTTTTATCGGTTGCCTTGGTCAAAAACAAGTGTTTGTTACCAATATGCCCGTCGCGCAACGACCGATTCCCCGCGTTGACAAAATGCCGAATCATCCGACGCCTTATGCCTACAAAGATTGGCGACAAACGACCCAAGATTTCGACAATTACATCTTCGATTTCAAGCAAAAAGGGAAAAATTTGCCCTTCATTTGGCTCGACGGCAAAGGTAGAAATTATCCCGATACAACCTTTGGCATCTACACCGCTTTGGGCGATGTCCGCATGGGTGCAGCCGTCAATGATGGCGAAAATCACGAAGCCTTGGGCGCATTGGGCGCGGTTTTGGGCGCAACTTTAATCGGCATTGACAAAAGCAAACAGGACGGTAGAAACTACGTGCGGATGCTCCGAAATTATTATAACAAAGACAATGGCTGGAATGTTATTATGAATTTTACGAATAAAGGCGCGCACATCGGCGGCGGCTACGGCAACGACTTTTGGTACGAAGTTCACAACAACGTTTTGTTTTACAGCGTCGCCAATTTCTATCCAAACGAGCCTGATTTCGACGATATACTGAGGGGTATCGCCGAGCAGTTTTACAAGTCGGATTCCGTGATGGGGAAGAGTTACAGCTATTCTTTTTTTGATTTCAAAAATATGAAACCAGAGAAAAATCACATCCCGACGCAAGAAGATGTGGCAGGCGGCTATGCGTTTGTATTGTACGCGGCGTGGATTAAATTTGGTGACGAAAAGTACCTAAAAGCCGCCAAAAACGCAATGGATGTCTTGTATAATCAGAAAGAAAACCGTTTTTATGAAGCCATGATGCCATTTGCGGCTTACATCGGGGCGCGGATGAACGCCGAAATTGGCACCAATTACGACATTCAACGCTTCTTGGATTGGACTTTTGACGGCACGGCAGTCGGGCGCGAAGGTTGGGGTGTTTTGGCCGACCGATGGGGCAATTATGACGTTAGCGGCATGGCGGGCAGCACGGTTCACAATGGCGGTTACGGTTTTTTAATGAACACGTTTGACTTGATGATGCCGCTTTCTGCCATGGTCAGATATGATGCCCGTTACGCTCGTGCCGTTGGCAAATGGGCCTTGAATGCCTCAAATGCCGCCCGTTTTTGCTATCCCTACGATTTGCCCGATTCGCTGCAAGCCATTCCTCAATATAAAGCCGTTACCAAAAACGTGATTGCTTACGAAGGCATTATAAAAGCGTCAAGTTATCCCGAATTTAAAGGAATAACGCCCTTTGCACAAGGCGACGGGCCACAATGGGAGAAAGGAATGCCCCAAGAAACGATGTTTTCCGTTTACGGCAGTGGCCACGTGGGCTTCTTTGGCGGCACAATTCAACCGACAAATGTGTCCGAGATATTACAAATTAATTGTGGACTAACCGACCTATTTGCGAAGCAAAAAATGTATCCGACCTACCTCTTTTTTAATCCATTCGACGCCTCAAAAACCGTTGAAACAAACGTTGACACGCAAAAAACCGACGTTTATGATACTGTTAGTCGCTCGTTTATTCAACGAAATGCTCAGGGTAAAATCACGTTTTCCATTGCGGCTGATGCGGCGCGGGTGTTGGTTTTTATTCCCTCGAACAAACGATTTTCAGTAGAAAAAGGCGTCTTGAAAGCCGATGGTTTACCGATTGATTATGGGTACACGGCGCCGAAATAGGCAGCATCTTCTTTGTAAATCAAGAAAATAAGCGCGCTATCCGAACTTTATTACGCCGCTTACCGCTTCAAATAAATACTGCCTTTTAGCGTTCGACCGTTGAGTTCTAAGCGTAAAATAAAGAGATAATCACCGTCTAACAAAGGCGACCCACTCGTGGATTGACCGACCCAATCGCGGTTGTAAGGACTTGCCGTATATACTTTTTGACCCCACCGATTGAAGATGTTTAGCTCGCTATTCGGGTAAAGCGACCAATCCACGAACTCTTGCAAATCGAACTGTTCATTGATGCCGTCACCGTCGGGCGTTACGGCGATTTTTAGGGTTGTGGACAGCGTATCTCGCGTTGTTACGGTGACTTTTAGGATATTTAAACCGACTTTACAATCGGGTAAAAAGGAAGTATCTCGATAAATAGTATCAACTTGAGGTCGTTCAATTTGACCATTTCGGTGCAGTGTGTCACCTAAATAAATGGCTTTTGTTTTAATGTTAGAGACAAAAGGCGTTCGACAGAAAAGCGAAAAATTACCGCTGGTATTTTCCAAACCCAAGCCGATATTGTTGTTAAAATTGCGTTTGCTTGAATCCGAAATGGACGTACAAAATTGAAGATAATACATTGGAAAACAGCCTGTTAGCTTATTATTATGCATTTGAATATCGGTTAATTTAGTCGATACTTTTAACTCGGGTAAAACCCCTTCCAATTGGTTGCCATTGAGGCGCAAAGTGAGCAATTCGGGCAAATTAAAATTGGGAATCGTGCCGCGTAAGCTGTCCCCACTCAGTAACAGCGCTTTCAAATTGGTCAATTTATTAAAACTCGGAATAGTTCCCGTTATCTGAGTTAATGATAGGTCGAGATTGATTAAATTGGTCAACTTATCAAAATTAGGAATCGTGCTACCCTTAAATGAGTTCTCATTTAAGTAAAGCTGTTGCAAATTCGGTACGGAATCAAAATTAGGAAGACGTCCCGTCAATTGATTTCTTGACAAATAAAGCGCCCGCAACTCGGGCAAATTAAAATTAGGCACAGCGCCACTTAACTGATTGAAAGTCAATGTTAAAGTGCGCAATTTGAGCATATTAAAATTTGGTAGTCGTCCGCGTAGATTGTTGCTATCAAGCCTAATTTCCGTAACGCACCCCTCAGTATCTCGCGTTATGCCATACCAATAAGCCGTGTTTGGTAGTCCATTTGCCAGCGTTAACGACTCTCGTAATGTCCATTTATTGTTCCAATTTGCCCCGCCCGTTAAGTCGTACAAAGCGACTAATTGCACGGAATCACGGTAGCGGCATTTTGTTGTATCCGTTGGCGGACACGCACCTTCAAAATTGCGCCAGTAATTTATCCAGCTTTCAGTCGTTAGTCCAGAATTGCCGCTTAAACCTCCACTAATGATGCCGAGAAGCGGGCAATTTGTTTTAAGTTCTCGCGGAATACAGCCTGTCAATTTGTTATTATAAAGTTCTAACGATGTAAGTTTTGGCAAATATAGTTTCGGAATTTGTCCGCTCAATTGGTTGTTATTGAGCCATAAATATTCGAGATTGGGCAAATCGAAAATGGGAATCAGACCTTTCAATTCATTGTAGCCAATTCTTAATTCTATCAATTTAGGCAAATTAAAATTGGGAATTGAACCTGTTAATTTATTGCTCCTTATGCTTAATTTTTGAAGATTTTTTAAGTTGAAATTAGGAATTGTCCCACTTAATTGATTGTCGTCAATTTTTAATTCTAAGAGGTTTGTCAATAAATTAAAATTAGGGATTTGTCCCGTTAATTTATTGTCTTGAAGCCATAAGTCTTCAACCTTTGGTAAATCAAAATTAGGAATTGCACCACTCAACTGGTTGTCAGAAAGCCATAGATATTTTAGGTTTGATAGCTTAAAATTAGGGATTGTGGCACTCAATTGATTGTTGTAAAGCCATATTTGTTCAAGACTTGGTGAGTTAAAGTTAGGGATTTGACCACTAATATTGTTGCTCCCAAAACTTATTGACCTTAACGCCGATAACGTTGTCAAAGAAGCGGGCAACGTGCCTTTCAAGCTATCCGAACTAAGCGATAGACGCGTCACACACCCCGCCGTATCAACGCTCACACCGTACCACTTTCCAATCGGAATACCTTTCACCTTCCATTTTGCCGTATCTCGAAGCGTGTTCAACCACTGTGGACCATTCGTTGAATCGTACAACTGCACCAAAACCAAGGAATCTTGCCTTGGATTGCACTGCGCGACACTCTTTCCAATGCTCAAAAACATCAAAATACTGAGGGGTCCCCAAACGCTTAATTTTAGGGTATTTAGAAGCCGTAAGATTGTTTGATTCATCCTGTTCGATTGTTTTTTTTGTTAAATAAAAATGCGCATAATTAATTGATAATCAAGTTTTTATAGTTGTTTATTTCTTTCGCCTGTCCAATACAAAACCGAGATTGACTTCCATCGAATTGCCAAATAACGTTTGCAATTCGCTTCTTGAAAACGTGTAGGCAAAGCCAATTTTCATTGCTCTAATTCGGGTGCCGCACTCGATTGTAAAATCGAATTTATCCGCCACACGCGTTATCAAACCGCCGCCTAACCAAACGCTTCCCGAAGGCAAAGTGAGGTGATAACGCGCATTGACCGACCCTTGCAACGACAAGTTTTTGACGTGCCGCACCCAAGTCGAACATTCCCACAAACCATTGTTATTCGGCGCGATGTTGATACCAAACAATCCATACGTATGCACCGCCCATTGATTGTTGGCGAAATCTCGAAGGCGGGGCGTTGACAAACCGCCATAGACATATTCGCTCGGTCCACGCCATTTTTTGTAATAATACACGCCAAAACCGACGTCAAAAGCGAATTTTGACGGCTCTGATAGCAAATTCGGGTCGGTTCTTTGCGCGACGGCGGACAGCTTATCGAGTTGCAATTGCCGCCGCGTTGTGCCGACGTTTAGACCGATTGAAAGACCTTCGTCTAACACGTTTTTTCTAATGGGTATAAAATAAGCAAACCGTCCATAAAAACCCAAATGTTGACTAATTCCAACGCAGTCATTTTGGGCATAACCGCCCAATAAAATTTTGCGGTCATGGTTAATAAATTCACCCCGCACAACCTGAGTTGAAGGCGATAAATCGTTGCCGAAACCCGTCCATTGTGCGCGGTAAGCGGCACCAAACGATAGATTTTGCCCGTTGTTCGTCAAAAAATCAATGGACACACTCGCAGGATTGATAAGTCCGTGATAGTCGGAATATTGGGCAAAAAGCGGCAAATCTTGCGCCGTGGCAGCGATTAAACCTTGCCAAAAAGCACCGATAAATAGACACGTTCGTTTGGTCATAAGTTGTTGATTTTGATGGCTAAAATGGTTAATTTTCGCTAAAAATGGGTTTTATACTGAGGGGGTCTAAAAAATCATTTTGGGGAAAATAAAAATCGACATATCTTCCTTACTCGTACTTGTGTGAATAGGATTTTGATACACTGTTTCGTAAGATTCTCCTTTGTTTTTCAACGAATCAATCAAAAATGGGACGCGCTTTCGCGTATAATCGCCCAATTTTTCAAACGTTAAAGTTCCATCGTTCGCCCCACTCGCTTGGCATTTAATCGGTTTTCCTTTTTCATCAAGACAACCCACTAAAGGCGTTTTTCTAAAGGCTTCCAACAAAGCATACGTAAAAAAACCGTGTTGCAAAGCATCGTGTTCATACGATTTTTCTTTATCTCGGCACGACTGAATCAGGCGATACGCCGAGGGTGCCAACATCATTAGGTTGAGTTCTTCGGCATCCGTTCTTTCGTTTTCACCTTTGCCTTGGTAAGCCACATCTTGGTTCGTCCCGTTACTTCGGCAAGCGTCAATAAAAACAAATCTTTTGGCTTTCACGGCGTCAAAAGGCGTTTTTATGTCTTTTAAGTAGTCAACGTGCGTCGTTTCATCGTATTGTTTATAATCACTTCCCCACACAATCACTTTGCCGTTGCGGCTACTGCCGTGACCCGATATAAATAAAAGCGCAATATCCGTTGGCTCGCTTCTCTCAAAAAAAGTGCTGATTTGCTTTTTCAAGTTGGCGGCAGTCGTCGCTTCTTTGGTTGTCAATGATTTATATATGAAGCCTTTCTGCTTATAAAGCGGCTTTTGCGTTTTAAAAATTTTGATGATTTCGGCAGCATCCCGTTTGGTGTAATACAGTTTCTTCGCATCTGTAATCGAGTCATACGGAATGCCGATTGCTAAGATAAACAAACGCGGAAACTTGATGAATACTTTCAAACTATCCGACAGTTTGCGTTGTCCCGTGTGCCTATTTTCGACCTCAATTTGTGCCGTGGCACTGTCGGCGTTGAAAGACAAAATTTGCTCACATCTATACGTGTAAGGTTCATTGCTCGATAAGGCTATCGACTCATTGTCGCCTTTGCTGTTGTCTTTTTCCACGTCGTGAATCACCAAACGAACGGCTAAATCTTCCATTTTTTGGCGCGTTGTGATAACTATTTTTAAGGCGGTGCCACGGACAATTTCCAATTGTTTTACCCCATTTTTAATTTTATAAGCCACGTCCCAATCAATCTTCATAGCGTCGAAATTGGTGTCTTTCACGGCATTTTTAACGAGGAAAGAGTCGTTTTTATTTAGAATTGGCACTATTTCGCTCGGAATTTGTGGATATACTGAGGGGTCCTTCAGCCGCGTAAAATACGGCTTATTGCCCCAATTTCCGACGGCAATGATGTCGCCGTTTGTTGCAATCGTAACCGACTGAAATCTATCCTCACCGTTGCCGCCCAAAGCCAACGGCTCCTGCTCCATTGACCGTCCCGAGGCGTCAATTTTGTGCAGCCACGCTTGCGTTTTTCTATCGCCTTCTTTTTCAAAAAATTGACCCGCCAAAACAAAATTACTACCACCATCGGCGGCAATACCTAAGCCTTTATCATCGTAAAATTTTTTGCCAAAAGAGATAGGATTTAACCGTTTCTCATCTTCGAGTGCATCGTAAAAAGCGAACAAAATATCTGAACCCGTTTCGGTGTGTTGCGTCCCAATGATGCCAAAATTGTCATTTTCATCCCGCGTAATTGCTTGACCCTCAGCATTTTCGATGGTTTTCGATTTTTCTATTTCAAAAAAGGACCCCTCAGTATCAAACGTCAAAAGGAGTAAATTTTTCTGTTTTTTAGCCGTTTCGGTGCCAACTATCACTAAATGTTTTTCTTCATATTCGACCGCCCAAGCCATGCCGCTGCCGCGCGTTATTGACCCATTTTCATTCCGATAATGGGATGTATTAACAATATTTCCCGCCGCGTCAAGATGCACAACGCAGAGCTGTTTTCCTATTTCACCCGTCACCCACAAAGCACCGTTTTCTCCTTCCAAAACGTCCGTAAAAGCACCTTGACCGATGGTTTCAACGCGAAAATTTTGGATAATTCTACCCGTTTCGTCCACTTTTACGAGCCAAGGCGCGTCGTTTTTAAATCCTGCGATAACGTAGTTCCCATCGGTCGTTTGAATCAAACCATGAGACCCCTCAGTATCGCCGCCGCCCATCCGTTTTTCACGCACCAAAGTGTTGCCCATTGAGTCAATGACCGTAAAAAACACGTCGGTATTTCGACCAAACCAACCGTGTTTAGCCGTGCCAACGATGACAAATTCGCCTTTTTTATTCTGAATTACGCGCCGATTTTCGCCGTTTAAGTTGCCAATAATTTGCCCTTTCAGCGCTTTATTCGGCTTGTCTTGAAACGTCTGCATCGTTATCATCCAAAGAAAAAAAACGGGAAATGCCCAAATTTTTACTGGTTTCAGGCTTGTTTTGCTCATTTCCTTACGATTTTACTTGTTTTATTCTAAATTTAATTTACCGTTCTAATGTCCAAAATAATGGAAACAATGCCCTGTTTTGCAGGACGCCAAACGCGACTTTTAATAGACATCGTGGTGTCGTCCGATTTCAAGTAATCTATGGCGGTTGTTGGCAACAAAGCGTCGCCAAAAACGGCTTCTAAACGCGCTTGCGCCGTCCCTTTTTTTGCTCTGAATGCATCCAATTGTTGGTTAAAATTGGTAATAATTGAATCCGAAATCAGCATTATAAATTGGTCTTTACCTCTGTATTTCACGCCGATAGCGGTTTTTGGAGAAGGGATTATTAACACATTATCCACTGATATGAGTTGTTTTTTTTGTTCCAACAACGTATCAGGTTGCCCATGAACCGTCACCACACCCGCTTCATCAAAGCTAAAAACGTAGAGTTTTTTATCTTCGGGAATATCCCTAACGTGAAGTTGAAACTGTGAATTTACAGGAAAACGCTCCTTGGTTTCGTAAGCGCTTTCGGTTGGTTTTTCACTAAATTGAAGGGGTTGCGCGTGAAAATTGGGACTCGAGGTGTCTATTTTTACAGCTTTTTTTAATTGAAATGTGCCAGTTAATGCCGTTCGAGTAGAATCTATTGTTGAGCTTAGCGAGTCGGTTATATTGTCTCCTCGGCTACCGTATTTTCTTTTTCCAAGTATATAAGCGGATTCAAAAACGCGCTCAAAATCGGCGTAAGCCAATTGGATAAACCCACCGTTCCCCCACCCGATTCCACGGCTGTTCATGAGGTCGAAGGTTTTAGTATTATCGTCGTAACCGACTATCACCATCGCGTGTTTTAAGGTGTCTTTTATCTTAACGAGCGGTTCCCATTTCATCTGTCTTAGCTTTTGAAAGTCCTTGTTGATGATGTTGACGCCTAAAATGATGGGAAAACTGTCGGCTATCACATTTTTTAAGGTATTCAATACTTTGACGTAATCCAAATCCTTCCTTTTCGTAAAAAGTTTATCCCAGTCAATTTTATTTTGTTCGGCTTCTGCCATTAGTTTGCGTTCGTCGGTTAGATTTTTGAATTTATCCACGCGGCAAATGCCCTTTCTCTTCATAAAATTAAGCACAGTATCAAACTCGATACCTTTACTAATGTAAATGTTTCTATATATATATTCGGCTGAATACGGATTGTCTTTGATATTTTTCTTCGGCAATTGGGCTTGTTTTGTAATCGTCATTGCGGCATGACCACACGCAAAAGCAACGCACGTATTGCCGTAGCCTTGGTCGGCGGGTTTGGGGCAATATTGCCTCAATGAGACCTTAGTCGGCAAGGACGTACCGCCTTTTTCCAACAACTCAAAATACTGAGGCGGCGTTGTATCGACGGCATTTGACGTAATTAATCCCTGTCCATAGGCAGAAAAAGGGCAGAGAATTGCCCAAATACTGATGTAAAATAACGCTTGTAAAGGCGTTTTTTTTTCGTTGTGTGTAATAGACATAGCACTTTTGTTTAAGGTATAAAGCATTCTAATTTAGGTATTTCCACCAAAAGCTATTGATTTTTTGTTGCAACGCGCGGGCATCTTCATAGAACCGATGTTGAGGGTTTTGAGCCATCTGATTCAACCGTTTTGTGAACTTTTCGTCTATCGGTTTTCGCGCCGCGCGATAGGTCAAAACCAATTGCCATTCCGCTTTTTGCTGCGTGCTGTCGCCCAAAGAGGACCCCTCAGTATTTAGGCGCATTTTGTCGAGTTGAGCAAAATAATCTTCATAAACTGCTATCGTTTTATCAAATTTTCCCGTTTTGAAGTAGATGTCGGCGCTGTCTTTGGGGTCAAGACCACTGGCAAATTTGTCATTTGTTATTTTTGGAAAAAACATCGTGTCCGCTTTCGCTTTAGCATTATGCGCCAATTGAACTTCATCGTAATTCCCCTTTGCCCAATAGTAACTACCAACCGTCACCAACAAAGCCACGCTCGCCGCCATCGCCAAAACCCGCCGCAAAGGCGTCATTATGCCGCGCTTTTCAGGCGTCGTTTTGGGTAAAGATGGCGCAATTTGAGGCAATTTTATCGTTTTTACTGAGGGGTCCTCTTTGGCGTTTTCGGTTGCCGTTTTCTCGCGCAGACTTTTCAGTTTTGCGGTCAAGGCTTCTTTTTTCATACGCTTGACGACGGCGTGTTGAAAGTGTCGTTCGGCAACCGTCGCGCGAAAATCGGGATTATTGTCTATCTCTTTTTCGACCATTGCGCGTTCATCTTCGGGTAATAATTCCCAAAGAAAGGCGTCTATTTTAGCGATTAATTCTTCTTGATTCATGTTAGTTTAATATTTTTATATTTTCAAATCATTGAAAATCAATGATTTGAAAATATTTTTTCGATATTTTTAGAATTTGCCATGGTTTTCTCTAAAAAAATCCTTTAATCCAGAGATGGCTTTGATGGCTTTTTCAAATTGCTCTTCGCAACGGCTTTTTTGACCCTTGGCGGTGGACAAAGCAATGTTCATAATCGCCATAATCTCCGCTTTTGAGCGTTTTTCGATATTTTCTAAAATCAAAACTTTTCGGCAAATCTCTGTAATTTGGTTAAATACTTTATTGACATACTTGTTAAATAAGTCTTTCGTAGCATTTCGTTCTTCCTTGCCAAGTGTAAATTCGTCGCCCAAGAATTCAAGGGGTTCACCGTATTTATTTCCTTTCTCTAAAAAATTAGCCTCTTTTTCGTCAAAAGCATTATCGGTCTTTACTTCTTTTAAAGTGTTTGAAATCAAATTATTACATATTGTGGTTAAATACGTTTTTAAGCTGCCCTCTCCTCTAAATCTGCCAATATCAATCGCTTCAAATAGTTTGATGATAGCTGTGTCCAAAATATCGTAAACATTCAAATGCTCATGCCTTGAAATCTTACCCTTTATGCCATTAATGACCGTCTCATCGTTGTAAAGTTCCATTAAAATACGGTCATAGTGCGGTTGCTTTTGGTTTTTGATGCAATCAATCTCAAATTGATTCTTTACATACTTGACGTACATAACGACCAATTTAGCCTCTTGCTTAAAGTCGCTGGTATTCACTTTGTTTTTTAGCGCATTAAACGCCCGCAATTTCAAGTAATCAGCCACGATGTTTTCACCATCTGATGCCGCCAAAATCGCCTCAATACGCGCCTGTACTGAGGGGTCCTTCGACAAGTGCAAAAAGGCAGTTTGATGCGCCGTCGGGTCGTCCGAGCGCATGAGTTTTAGTAATTCAATATCTGGAATATAATCGTTTGCCATAATTGGTAGGTGATTGTGCATTTGGTACTTGTTTGGATTAAGTTTTTTTTCAAAAAATAATTAGTAACGCGACATTAATGTCGCGCCACGTTTAAAATACTGAGGGGTCCTCTTTTTTTATAAAAAAATAAATTCAACCTAAATCATTGATTATCAGTATTTTAATAAATACATCAAACCTAAAATAAAAAATAAACACATTTATTTTCCTTTCCCATAGGTACTTTTTGAAATTCCTTCTACCAATTAGTATAGAAGCAATAAAGACGGATTTACCGATTTCTCTTGCTCCTTAATTGGATAAAAAAACGACCGTTTTTCAGATAGCTGCAGACAATCGAAAACGTGGTTTTTATCTCGTAATCAACCATTTTTTCATCTTTAAATTCAACGTAAAATGACAACAGTAATTGAAGTTTTAATCATCATCGCTTCCATCGTCATTCAAGACATCGTCTTTTAATGCAATTTGAAGCAGTAGCCGAGGTACTTAGCGGCCGTAAAGTACCTTCCTACGTATGGCTATTTTAGCTTATTAATTTTTGCTTTCAACCAATCGTCAAAAGGTGGTATTTCGGTTTGATTATCGAGAATTTTTAGTAGTTGTCGTTTAGATTTTAGGTTCTCATTGTTGAGAATCAAAAGTAGCAATATTTTGAAAAAATTTAAAAGGCATCTTTCCAAATACCCGTGAAACTGTGGGTTTCGGCGGATGTACGTTTCTGAAGCAACACAATGCTTTTTTTGGACACTTTGTGGACGATTCAATTCGTGATTCAAACGCGCAATCAATAGCCGAAAATGAATCGAAACGTGGGTGTTTTTATAGTTTTTTATCTCAATTGCCGTCAACAAACTGAGCGCTGGCTCGAATTTTCTTTGCTCAAAATGCAGTCGTGCTGAGGCTAAATTTTGGACAATAAGCGCATCACTGACCTTTAAAGTAGGCGACCATTTGTTGATAAAAGTTTTCAACCAAGCTTCTTTTTTGAGATAAATGGCCGTGTTGACGATGTTTATAAAAGTCATTGTTGGAAAATAACCCACCGCCGTAAACAATGATTTTTGAAGACCAATTTGCGCTAAATCAAAATATTCTTGGTAATAAATCGC
>JAYUKJ010000253.1:0-1426 GCA_043764555.1 Saprospiraceae bacterium | reverse complement strand
ACCGTTGTGGTTTTACCTTGTTTGGCGCGTAGGTTCATCAATCGGATGGGTTCGCCGCCTTCCATCGGAATTTCGATGTTGTGTAGCCCGCCTTTAGGCAGTTTAATCACTATTTCGCCTTTTTCGTTGGGCTTATGGGCAACTGTGCTGCCTTCTAAGCGCGCCGTGAGGCTGTGTTCTGTGCGTCTGCCCGTCGTGTTTTTAAATTTAATGCGCAACAGCGTCGGTTTGGGTTGAATATCGGGGACCGTAATAGTGGCAACCACGCGGTTGTAAAAATCCTTGTTGGTTTCTTTAAAAGTGTCCACGATGGTGAGGATTTTGTTGTCCACCAAATCCGTCATTTCGTCAAAAAGGCGGTTGCGCTCTTTGGTATTGAAGGCGCGTGCTTTGGTTTGTTCACGGGTTTCTGGCACTTTCTCGTCAAAGCGATTGGCCAACGTTTGGGCCGCTTGAAGCATATCGCTGCTGATACCAAAGTCCGCCAAATCTGGTAAAATGGGCGTCATTTTATCCAAAATATCTTGGCACAATGGGGCGATGCCATCTTGGCGCGTCTTTCCGACAACGGTAGGAAAACCTTTGAAGCGGGTAATCAAGACGTTGTTTTTGCTTTCTTTGGCAAAAAGCAGGGCGATATTGGTCAAATGCGTCATTTTTTCCATCAATTCTGCTTTGACTTGCAGTTTGTCTTCGGTCGTGCCGCTTGTGCTTTGCAGCGAGGCAGCGTTGGCAACGTCCGCTTGAATCAACAAGGCCTTGAGCGTTTCAAAATACTTGAAAAACTTCGGCACTAAACGGGCAGTGGCATCATAGGTTTGGACAATACCGACGAAGCTGAGGTAAGCGGCCTTTTGGGCAGATTGGGCTGTTGTCATTTGTAAGTGGATTTTAAAGTTTTAAAATATAATTTATGCGAATACACTTGCAAGGTAATCACTATTCCAACGCTTGTCAATAGCAAATATTGTAATATACATTTTTTTTACTTATTTTAACACATTCCACTCAAAATATTCTTTGTTTTAATCATAAAAGCCGTCTCGCGGGGGCGAAACGGCTTTTATACTGAGGGGTCCTATTTTGTCTCTCTTAAAATATCTTTGGCTTTAGACATCACGCCTTGCACTTCTTTTATCCTTTTTTGCTTATATTCATGAGAAGGATATTTTTGGTAGTCTTCAAATTTGAGTTTGGTGTATTGCAAAGATTCAAGAATAAATTTTAAGTCTTGTTGAGTGAGTTTTGTATCCATATTTTTTAAATTTATTAGCCAATTAGTTTACAATTATGATTTCCAAAGATAGTTATTTCATCTTTTAGATTGTAAAGACTTCTATCTATCCACCAAGCATTTTCTGCATAAACGTGATGTAATTTTTCTATAATTTCTTTGTTCACTATAATTTTGAAAAGCTTTTCAAAT
>JAYUKJ010000252.1:0-1431 GCA_043764555.1 Saprospiraceae bacterium | reverse complement strand
GGTAACGTTTCACGGTTTTACACGATACTCAAAAGACAAAATTCAATTTAGCGATGCGCCAAATTCACACTTTTTTTCTACTCTTCTTTTGTCCCCTTTTCTGTTTGGGACAAATCTCAATTGCGACCACCACAACCGAAAGCCGCTGCTCGGCCGACGGCAGCATGACGGTCAATGCTTCGGGCGGAACACCGCCTTACACGTACAGTTTGACGGGTGCGGTCAATCGACCTGCTCAGAGTACAAACCGCTTTTTGGCACTCCCACGCGGCACTTATACCGTCACTGTTGTCGATGCTGCCAATCAGCGAAATGCGATAACTGTCTCTGTATCAGGCAATTACGTACCGCCAACTTTGTCGCTGCTCGTCAATCAATCGATGGCAACGCTGTCGGTTGCGGGTGGTCGATTGCCTCTAAAATTTACGTATCAACGGGGCGGTATTGCGTCGGGAGATACGTCGTCAACGGGCGTTTTTCGATGTTTATTGAATGGCAATTATCGTTTTCAAGTGATTGATAGTTGCGGTAATTTCTATCCATTTGATGCCGTTATCAATGTTGATACATTGAATTTTTCGACCGTGTGTTCCTCCGTCAACGGCTTGCCAAGCCTTAGTGTTTCGACGGCGAAGGGTGGCACACCGCCTTATTTCTATTTTTGTCGAAGCAATTTAGGGCAACTCGATTCCAACGCAACGGGCGTTTTTATTAACCTTCGCGGCTGTTCTTTCGACGTAACGATGCGCGATGCTTGCGGAAAAACGCTTACTAAAACGGCGGATTGCGCGGGTGACCCCCTCAGTATAAAAGTCATTTGCAGCAATGCGTCAAACGGAACGGCAACCGTTAACGTCACGGGCGGCACGTTGCCGTACAGCGTTTTGACGGAAGTAAACAGCGGAAAAACGGCAACAAACGGCGTTTTTACAAATTTACCGTTGAAAAAAACTTACCGTTTTGAGGTCAAAGACGCGTGTAATCGACTTGTTGTCAGTAGATTAGATACATTTCAAATTTATAATGTAACGACTTCTGCTTGTCCTTTTGACAGTACCGTTTCGTTTTATACCAGTCAATATCGTTTTGATGGAACTTATAGTTATTACAATTATTTCAACCCCGTGACCTACCGTTGCCTCAATTGCCCCCCCTCGGTACAAGCGACGGTTATTGATTCGACACTCGATAAAGGCTCATTTCGTCATTTGCCCGAAGGTACTTACGATTTTGACATCACAAACGCTTGCGGCGAGCGTATTACACGGTCTGTCAATTTGAAAAAAACGAATTTGAATTTATATACCTACGTGCCTTGCGATTATATCTATGGGTTTGCAAGCACAGCGTCTAAATATTACCTCAAAATTGGCAATTCCATCGTAGATTCTAACACAACGGGTAGGTTAATCCCCGCAAAACCCAATCAAT
>JAYUKJ010000251.1:0-1431 GCA_043764555.1 Saprospiraceae bacterium | reverse complement strand
ACGTCTCCGAGCCATCCACTTTAGCGGTGTAGGTGTCGCCGTCTTTTTTGAGTTTTCGGACGGAACTTTCGTAGCTTTTTCCGCGCGCAAAACTCGTGCTGTTGGCATTTGTTGACAACCAATTTTTAGTTAATTTCATCTTCTCTTATTTTTGAAAGCGAAAATACACGATGTTGGCAAAAAAACAAATAAAAAGCCGTTTCGAGCGACTCAAAACGGCTTTTTCACCTTTTATACTGAGGGGTCCCTTAAAATCCTTTTTTTGTCAACTCCTCCAAAAATGCGGGCAATCGAGCGTATTTCTTACGCAGTTCCTCCGCAAAACGCTTGATTTCAGCCGCTTTTCCTTTGATATCTTTCAGTGGTTCGAGCATCGAAACGGCAGTTTCGTAGTGGTTTTTACTCGTCGCTCCGTTGTTCATAAATAGCGTGACACGTTCGCAGTAGAGGGAAAAAATATCGTCGGGATGGTCTTTGACGAGCAATTTTGCGGCGATTTCAAAGGCGTTGGAATTGAAGTTTTCAATCGCTTCTTCCGCAAATTCTAAGAGGTCTTCAGTCCGTTTGGCATCGTGCAGAAGGGCGACAAAAAACGGCTCATTGCGCTTTTCTTGCGCGTCGAAATAGGCTTCTTGCTCGGCTGTTGAAGCGTGTTCGCGCCAACGGTGGTACAAATCGAGCCGTTGTTTTTGCGCAGCGACTTCGGATAAAATGCGCTTGAAAAAGCCTTGATTATCGGTCACTTGAATCGTTTCGGCGATGAACTCACTCACTTCTGCGCCGTATTTTTCGTAGGCTTTTTGAGCCGTCGCGCCGTAATGCGCTCGGTCTTTTTTGTCAATATATTGCTGCATCAAAGCCTTGCTCAACGCAGCAGATTGTAAGCCATATCCGCTCAATTGTTCCAACAAAAAATCGTTTTTATTCAACGCTTTGCACAGCTTTTCGGTCAATGCGAAATGCTTAAACGTGTGCAATTTATGCGCCGTCATAAAGTCCAAAAACGATTGTTCAGCCTTGGCATTTTGAATTATAAAAATGAAAAAATCAGCGTTTAAAAGCTCATAAGGCGCAGGTTCTGCCTTGCTGTGAAAACGTTTAAAGTTTTTCCAACGGCTTAAAATAAGATTTAAAACAGCTTCATAATCCGTTGATTTACTCGTTTTTATCTCTTTTCGAGACATCCAATCAAGGCTTGTCTTTTCAAAAAAACGGTAAATTTCTGATTGATAAGAAAACGCCGTGCCTTCATCCAAGTCGGGTTCTTCGACCAAAAACTGCGCTTCATAAATCGATAATAAAACCCGCGCCGAATCCATCAATTGCCCTTGTTCGAGCGCCTGAATTGCCTTTGCGCCGTAAGGTTCGATGAGCCGCAAGACCTCTTTTTCAAGTCCTTCTGTATCGTATTGCGCCGCTTTTACGGTGTGT
>JAYUKJ010000250.1:0-17519 GCA_043764555.1 Saprospiraceae bacterium | reverse complement strand
AAGATGGAGAAGCGAGAAGGAAAAGTTGAATAAACAGTTCGACAGACGACAGACGAGCTTAAAAATTTGGGTTTAGGTTAAATTTGCATATTTGGGTTGAGGCTGTTCGGCATTGCGTCGAACATCCTCTTTTTTTTGCCCAAAAATCAGTGTAAACCAGTCGCATCAGTCCAATCTGCGGTCTATGTCGTGCAGAATGTACAGCAATATTGATTTTTATGTCAAAAATGGCTTTTCCCGAAGAAGAATCGGGATGCCGTAAGAACGTCATATACTGAGAGTCCCTATTTTTCCAAACTTCAAACTTTTTTCCAAAACTTCAAACTTCAAAGGTCAAACTAACCTACCTTTGTGTCCCGTAATTGAAAAAACGACTTACATCCTTTTTTATGGCTAAATATATCTTCGTTACGGGCGGCGTCACTTCTTCATTGGGCAAAGGCATCATTGCCGCAAGCCTCGCCAAACTCCTACAAGCACGTGGCTTTTCGGTCACGATTCAGAAATTCGACCCATATCTCAACGTTGACCCAGGAACGCTCAACCCGTATGAACACGGCGAGTGCTTCGTCACGGACGATGGCGCCGAAACCGACCTCGATTTGGGGCATTATGAGCGTTTTTTGGGCGTCCCTTCCTCGGTTGCCAACAGCGTAACGACGGGCAAAATCTATCAAACCGTTATCAATCAAGAGCGTGAAGGCGCTTATTTGGGCAAAACCGTTCAAGTCGTGCCACACATCACGGACGAAATAAAACGCCGCGCGCAACTCCTCGGACAGACCAATCAATACGATATTATCATCACGGAACTCGGCGGCACGGTCGGTGATATTGAGGCTTTGCCTTATCTCGAAGCCTTGCGCCAAATGCGTTGGGAACTTGGCGTTGACAACTGTCTCGTCGTGCATTTGACGCTCATTCCGTACCTAAAAGCCGCAAAAGAGCTTAAAACTAAGCCTACGCAACACTCCGTAAAAGAATTGTTGCAAACAGGCATTCAACCCGACGTCCTCGTTTGCCGCACCGAACACCCCCTCAGCATGGAACTCCGTCGGAAGCTCGCCTTATTCTGCAACGTCGAAGTTCAAGCCGTTATTGAAGCCATGGACGCCGACACGATTTACGATGTGCCAATCCTGATGCTCAAAGAACGCCTCGATGCCGTCGTGATTTCAAAGCTCCGATTGCCCGACCGCCGTGAACCCGATTTGAGAAAGTGGAAAGAGTTTTTGGGCAAATTGAAAAACCCGCTTCAAGAAATCCGCATCGGTTTGGTTGGCAAATACAACGAACTCCAAGACGCCTACAAATCAATTTGGGAATCCTTCGTCCACGCGGGCGCGATGAACGAATGCCGCGTTATAGTGGAGCCGATTCACGCCGAAACGCTCGAAAACCTTAAAGGCAGTCCCGCCAAATATTTAAGTCATTTAGACGGCATTTTGGTCGCTCCTGGCTTCGGAGAGCGTGGAATTGAAGGGAAATACGCCGCAATTCGCTATTGTCGCGAACAAAATGTACCTTTTTTTGGCATTTGCCTCGGTATGCAAAGCGCCGTCGTCGAGTTCTCGCGCAATGTCTGCGGCATCACCGACGCCGCTTCAACGGAAGTCTCGCCCGATACTTTGAACCCCGTGATTGACCTCATGGCGGCTCAAAAAACGATTACCGTCAAAGGCGGAACCATGCGTCTCGGCGCTTATAAATGCCAAATTACTGAGGGGTCTAAAGCCTTCGCGGCATACAAAACGACGGAGATTTCAGAGCGGCATCGCCACCGTTGGGAATTCAACAATGCGTATTTGGAACAAATCGAAGCCGCAGGTTTAGTCGCAACGGGCATCAATCCAGAATCTGGCTTGGTCGAAATTGTCGAACTGCCCACGCACAAATGGTTCGTCGGCGTACAGTTTCATCCCGAATTAAAAAGCACGGTCGAAACACCGCACCCGCTGTTTGTGGATTTTGTGAAGGCGTGTTTGAAATAAAAAGCGATGTCATTTTTCACTTCCCCTTTTTCCTTTTTCATTCCCCCTTTTCACTCAAAAGGCCCCCTCAGTATAAAAGCTATTTTTGCTCATCCCGTTGGCTAACGGGATGGCTTTTCGCAGTAAAAACGACATTTATATTTAAAACAAATATTTGTATGAATAAGAAATTAGAGTCATTTTTGGATTTTCAAAAGGGATTCTAAAAAATATATTCATGAAGAAAACACCTGAAACACGGGCAATCACAACGCCCAAAAGCAACAAGCACGACGATTTTTTCCGCGGTGCTTGCTCCAAACGCTTCATTGTTGAGCCATTATTGAAGCATTTCATTGACCCAGAGTTGAGTCAAAAATTTGATTACAGCGCGCTTGAGTTGCGCCCCGACACGTACATCACACCCGAATTGGCTAATTATTATTCCGATCTTCTGTGGTCAATACGCTTTATGGAAAGTGGAGAACTGCTCCAATTGCTTTTGTTATTTGAGCATAAGAGCTTTGTTCCTAAGCGCATACACATTCAGCTTTTACGCTACATGATCGAGGATTGGACAAAACAAATCGACAATCAGCTGGAAGCACTGCAAACACTCAAGCGGAAGAGTCAAAAAAACAAAGAAAAAATCAAGTTGGTACTGATTTTACCCATAGTTTTGTATCACGGAAAACAGGCGTGGAACAATCCCAAATTTGAAGATTTATTTGGCGGATTACCCGAAGTTTTGAAACGCTTTTTGCCCGATTTTGATTTTATCATCATAGATTTGTCAAAGTATAGTGACCAACAAATTTTGGACACTCAGGCAGGTTTATTGGTCAATATGCTTTTACTTTTACGCCACAGTTTCGACCATGATTATTTGGTTAAAAATGTCGAACTATTGTTGACGGGCATAGAAGATTATGACCCCGATAGTGATTATTGGAATTTTGTCCAAATGCTCTTCGTTTATTTTTTAAAATTATTAAAAAACAATCCGATGGAAAAAGCAGCCGTCATGCAAAGGGTGCAAACGCCCCGCACCAAAAAAGATTTCTATTCCATGTATGATTCAATCATAGATGAGGGTGTTGCGAAAGGTATCGAAAAAGGTATCGAAAAAGGTATCGAAAAAGGTATCGAAAAAGGTATCGAAAAAGGCGCAATGACCAAAGCCCGGCAAATTGTCTTGCGCGGAAAATGGCGTGGGGCATCCGCTGATTACTTAGCCGATTTGTCAGAATTGCCATTGTCCGAGGTTGAAAATATGCTCAATGGCTATGATGTTATCTTAAAATTGGGACGCGATAAGGAGAAGATGAGTGCTGTTCCAAATTTATCTGAGCAAGAAGTCAAGTATGTGTTGGATTTATTTGCAAAAAAATAAAAAAGAGGACCCCTCAGTATTTTAACGTTTCTTCGTAAAAAAAACTGAAAAAAAGCCGCTTAAACGTGTAGTTTAAAGCGGCTTTTTAAATTGAAATTAATTAATCACTGTAATTGCAAACAATATTTTAAATTGTTTAAAAACTGAAAAAAATATAAAATTCTGAAATTCCGAAATCTCTAAGTAAACAAAAGAATAAAATTCTGTTTTCAATAAAAAGAACAATGTATAAAGCACAATTTACAACTACTTATAGAATAGCTTATACACTTAACTTTGTAAGCACTTACGTAATTTACTGGATACTGTCAAAGCGTGATAATTTACATAATTTCTTGGAGAATTTTAAACGATTGAATATCTGGAAAATCTTCCAAATGCCATTGATAAAAACGCAATAACTCCGCAATTAAAGCGCGTCTTTCATCGCGATTCATTTTTATTTGCGCCGACTCATGCCACGGTTTTTTGAGGAATCCTCGCAGTATTGTCGTCAAATTTGAAGCTAAAAAATGAGGTTCCAACGGCTCCATATCGCCGTCTTCATCTTCGTAGTAAGGCAGGAAAATACCTTCACGGAGGTCAAAAATCAGCAACTCGTCGTCGTAATACTCGTCTTCGTTTTCTTCGGGTCGAAAGCCAAAATGACCAGACAACTCGACCAAAAATGCCAAATGAATATTCGCCACTGAGCCGTCGGTCACGTCCAAAAATTTGAAAATATCGAATAAAAAGTCAAATAATTGTCGATTTTCTTCACTGCCGCGAATTGTTCGCCGCGCCACTTCCGCCATAAAAAGACCGACCGACATCCGCTGCATTTCAAATGGCACGGTCGTATAAACGTGGGCCGCGCGGATTTCGGTCAACCGATTCAACTTTTCTGCCTTCTCATACGCGACGATTTCAACAAGTGACATCACTTGCAAGAGACCCGCCGCAACCTTAGATTTTGACGTCCGAACACCGCTAATAATATACGATCGCAAACCAAAATGCTCCGTAAAAATATCGACAATCACCGATGTTTCGCTGTATTTCACGGTCCTAAGAACGATGCCGCGCGTTTTGATAACCATATTTTTTCTGAATGTGAATTGTTAGTGAATGCGCCATTTTCTAAATACTGACGACCGTTGAAACGGATAAAACACGCATTTTGCGCAAAAATACCCTTTTTAAGGTAAGAAAAAAGTCAATTTTAATGACGGAAAAACAATTTAACACCGCACCTTTGCGCTCTAATTATGAATTTAAAATTACTTTAATCAACTGCATTGTAAATCAATTAAAATACCACCGCAAACTTACTTGCTCGGCAACGGAAAACAAAACAATCGCCGCCGCAAGTAACAAAGAACTAACCGCAACCGAGACATCTGAACCCATTCTACACTATTTTTTTTCCATTCCGTGCTGATGAACTATTTTATCAAACAATCAAGAAAAATTTAGAAACACGTCGAAAAGCCTTTCGCTTTTATCTAACAGAATAACGCACGTCTATGCAAGCAAACGCGTCAACCCGTTAAAACACTTAAAAGTTGATGACCGTCGGTTCCTTTACTTTCCCAAAGGACCCCTCAGTATAAAACGACTTTTAGCACTTAGCAATCGAGTTTTGAGGTTTCAAAAACACATTATTAATCACGTAGAAAATTTCAAGTATTGCGCATCTTGTATGCGCTGTTTGTCCATTTATGTTTGTTTGGTTTTCGTAAGAAACGTCGGTACGCTTGGTCGTAACCGACGTTTTTTTGTTGTTTATCTTGATAAAATTCAAAAATGGGCAACTTCTTAAAAGTTGTCAAATTTCACACATATCTTGCCGTCCAAATTATTTCATATTTCATATTTCATATTTCATACTCCATATTTCATACTCCATATTTCATATTTCATACTTCATACTTCATACTTCATATTATGACCGTTTTTCAGCAGCGCGCGACCACAGCCGTCGTCTTTTCAGCCGTCATGTTGACGGGTTTATTTTGGAACGCGTGGAGTTTTCACTTGCTCTTTTTAATCATCGCCACGGGTTCTGTATGGGAATTTCTTGACATGACTTTGCCAAATGACGCCAATAAAAAATGGAGAAAAATCATCGGAGCTGCGACAGGATTTGCCTTGGTTTTCGCGGTTTATCAAGCTAATGTTTTTTGGACTGACTTCTATCTCAACTCTCATATATTTCCGATTGACTATAAAGTATTTCCGTTAGGCTACAGGAATATTGTAGATTGGTTGTTGTTTTTCTCGTTTGTATTGTTAATTTCGGAACTATTCCTCAAAGCCGAATTGCCGTTTAATAATGTCGCCATTTTAATTTTAAGCTTAATTTACTTGGCGATACCCTTTTCATTACTCACATTTTTTTCATTTTCTAACGCCAATAATTTCTCGCCAAACGTCGTTGCGGGCATCCTTTTTCTCACGTGGGCAAACGACAGTTTTGCGTACTTAGTGGGGTCAAAAATTGGTAAAACGCCGTTTTTTTCACGCGTTTCCCCTAAAAAAACGTGGGAAGGCACCATCGGCGGCGGCATTTTCTGCATGATTACGGCGGGTATTATTGCCCAATTTTTCACGCAATTAGACACCCTTGATTGGCTCATCATCGGCGGCATCATTGCCGTTTTCGGTACCCTCGGCGACTTGGTTGAAAGCCTTCTAAAACGCTCCGTCGGCGTCAAAGATTCAGGCAGTTTTATGCCCGGTCACGGTGGTTTTCTGGACCGATTCGACGCGTTTATTTTCTGCATTCCTTTTGTTTATTTCTATTTATCCGTCGTAAAACAACTGTTTTAAGTAAGTCGGTTAGTCATGAAAATTACTGGTCAGTTAGTCATTGAGTCGGCTATTTAGGATGATTTTTAATTTTACATTTTTAATTTTTAATTGAAGGACCCCTCAGTATAAATGCCATTTTTTAAGATAAAAATGTATTTTTGCACCATAAAAGTCATCATCCAAATAGTTTAAAAAAATAATTCTCGTTATGCGTATCCACAAAGAAGGATTTCTAATTCTCATCGGTTCAGCCGTTACATTTTCTGTCATTTGCGGCGTCATTTTTTGGCTTGCCCCCGCCCTATTCCCTTGGATTGCGGCGTTATGTATTACTTTTTTCATTTTATTTTTACAGTTTTTCAGAAATCCCGTGCGGAAAATCGAAGAATTCAACGATAAACTCATTTATGCACCCGCCGACGGCAAAGTTGTTGTGATTGAAGAAACGACGGAATCTGAATATTTTCACGACCGCCGTATTCAAATTTCTATCTTTATGTCGCCGATAAATGTCCACGTTAACCGCAATCCTTTGTCGGGCATCGTCAAATATTTTCGGTACCACGAAGGCAAGTATTTGGTCGCTTGGCATCCAAAAGCATCGACCGAAAATGAGCGAACTACAACCGTTATTGAGAGCGGTCGCAACGAAATTCTGTTCCGCCAAGTCGCAGGTGCGCTCGCAAAACGCATCATTGCCTACGTGAAAGAAGGCAGCCACGTCCGTCAAGGTGAGGATATGGGTTTCATCAAATTCGGCTCCCGCGTTGACGTTTACTTACCGCTTGACGCGGAAATTTTGGTAACATTAAACCAAAAAGCCTTTGGTAATCAAACAGTTATCGCCAGATTGAAGTAACGGACCCCTCAGTATAAAACTAAAAAAGCCTTGAAAACGTCGGTTTTCAAGGCTTTTTTAGTTTTATACTGAGGGGTCTATTTTTCTTCTTCCTCAATTTATAAATTCTTCCAACCAGCCATCAACTTGCCTCTCCGCCGCGTTGAAATTGACGCCAATTGCCGTGATTGACTTGCCCGAAGCGCGGTATTTATCCGCGTATTTTTTAGTTTTGATTTGCAATAAGGCTTCTTCGGCAGTCTTATTAAATTTGAATTCAAAGATAAAAACATCCGTCAACGTTTGCACAACCGCATCCGCTCGACCACGCGAAGAATGCACTTCGCTCTGAACAAAAACGCCCAAATAACTGAAAATCAAATGCACCAAACCGTAATACAAACCTTCCGTCTGTTTGAGAAAAGCGTGCGACGGCAAATCTGCCAAAAACCCGTTAATTATCGCCTTCACTTGTTCCAAATCCTTCGCCAAAAAAGCCGCATTCAAGTCTTTAATCGTCCGTCCCGTATTCATGCGGTGCGCATTTTTTGCTAAATCATCAATCAAGAACGCATACATACTTTCCCTAACTTCTTTGTTTGGATAGTCCAAAACCAACTCGCCCGTCATCGGGTCGGCTTCTTTGACCGTCAAATAACCCGTCTGAAAAAGCAACGGAATTAACCCGAGGTTTTCAAGGTCGTATCTATCCAAAATCGCGGAATCAACAACCGAATTTTCAACATTGTACAGCGCGTGTTTGCGCATTTGATGAATCAGAAAATTGGGACTACCCGTTGAAAACCAATAGTTTTTGAACATTCTGTCCGCCAAAAAATTGAGCGTTCCGAAAGGATTATGGACCCGATTTACACCGTCCCAACTGTAACCATTGTACCAAACGCGCACCCGTTCGAGCAAATCTTCACGCGATAAATTGAGTTCTGCCTCAATTATTTTCAAATAATCGTCGAAATAAAACGCCAACTCTTGTTGCGTGTAACCCGTTAAGGTTGCGTAATTTTGGTCAATCGTAATGTCTTTTAAGTTATTCAAATGAGAGAAAATTGACACTTTAGAAAATTTTGAAATACCCGTAATAAAAACGAATTCCAAATCAGTGTC
This sequence comes from Saprospiraceae bacterium, assembly GCA_043764555.1. Classification (GTDB taxonomy): domain Bacteria; phylum Bacteroidota; class Bacteroidia; order Chitinophagales; family Saprospiraceae; genus JAAFJT01. Next base: position 9,400 of record JAYUKJ010000250.1, on the reverse strand, counting down.
CGCTCCTTTCAAAACGGAGTAAAAATCGCGCAAAATGCCTCGATTTATTTTCGCTTGTTCCATCAAACTGTCTTCCAAATAATCGAGAATGGGTTTGTCGTACTCGTCAATTAAAACTGCGACTTAACCGTAGTTTTCGGCTAATTTACGGATTAATTCTCTAAATTGACCTTTCAAATCGGTCGCTAAAAGCGCTATTTTGTAGTCTGTCGCAATTTCATTTAACCTAATACGTAAGCCTTCCGTTAAAGACATTTCGGTATAACTTATGGTATCAAACGATATATGAATCACAGGATTAGTGGTTGACCAATCCCATTTATCTTCAATCCAAAGTCCTTCAAACAGCTTTTTATTGCCTTGAAACAACTCTTTTAGCGTGGAAATCAGCAGAGATTTACCAAAACGACGCGGCCGCGAAAGGAAGTAGAACTTTCCTCTCGTCGTTAATTGATGAATATGCTGCGTTTTGTCAACATAAATACCATTTTTTCTGCGAAGTTCGGACAAAGATTGAATACCGATTGGTAGATTTTTCATAGCACAAAGATAATTTAAAGTCAAATAAAAACAAAACGCGTTTTTTCAAAACTAAAACCTACGCAGTCACGTCCTCGTCTTCCGCCAAAAGTTCTTCAAACAGGCTCATTAATTCGTCATTTGGCGCTTGTCCTTTGCTCTTAAATCTGAAAAAATCGGCAAACAAAACCCGAATATCGCCGCCAATGTCAATCCCAGAAGACCCCTCAGTATCGGCGGCATTTTGGGTCCTAATTTCGGGATAAATCCGAATCAAACCTGCGTGCGCTTCCTTCAATCGGCGCGTGTCTTGGCTGCGCATAAAACTGTCGGAAACGATGGTCAAATCAAGCAACGCATCAGGAAATTGTTCCATCCAAGCCAGTGCTTCATCGACGGATTCAAAGCGTCCGCGCAGCAATCTTTTCGTTTTTGTCAAGGCCACTTTTCGATAATCCGCTGGTTGATTTGGTTCAATATCGACAATAATCACGTATTTTTCTTGATTTTCCTCGGTAAAACTGTACGCCAAAGGACTGCCGCAATAGACAATCGGGCAAGGCTCGGTCGCAATAACTTGTTGCCGATGCAAATGTCCGAGCGCGACGTATTGCAGTTCCAAAGGAAAACAATCCGAGAAAACCGCACCCGCACCACCGACGTAAATCGGGCGCTCTTCCTCGGGTTCTTCGGGCGGAATGCCGCCGTTTTGCATCACAAACAGGTGCGCAACGCCGACGTTGACGCCTTCGCAGTATTCGGAAGACCCCTCAGTATAAACGGCATTTTGAGCGTTTTCCGACGGTTTTTTCAAATATTTTTGGGATAAATCATACCATTGTTCGGTCAAAATTTGGCGCAAAGATTCCTCAGGATTCTCGATGCCAAGGTTTTGCCGAAGGCGGTATTCGTTGGCGTAAGGCGTCAACAAAAGGCGCAACGGATAAGGAAATTGGAGCATTTGAATTTCCACAAAACCCGCGTCCGAGCGCGTCACCGCAATGCCCGTCGATAATTCAAAAGGTTGCACAACGGAATTCGGGAAACCCGTGAAAATAATCCCACAAGCGCGTGCCAAAGGGTCGGGTGTCTCCACGCGCTCGGGCGAGTCGTGATTGCCCGCAATAGCGACAACGGGACGTAAACCATTGTTTGTCAATTGTTTACACGTTTTGTAAAACAAATCAGTGCTTTCGTTTGACGGTGAAAACACGTCGAACAAATCACCCGCAATGATAACAACGTCAACGGCTTCGCGGTCGGCAATCGCGCATATTTCGGCAAGAACTTCGACTTGTTCGGCGTGTCTTGAATGGTTTTCGAGGCGTTTGCCCAAGTGCCAATCGGCGGTGTGGAGAATTCTCATAAAAGATGTAAAATTTCAGATTTCAGGGTGCGATAAACTAATACACTGTATAAAAAAAGCCATTTTGAATCCATCAAAACGGCTTTTTTTTGGCTTTATACTGAGGGGGGACTAAATTTTGAAAAACCCTTTTTCTTCGTTTATCTAATTACCCAATTTTCAAGGTCTATGCCTTCCAAGCGTTCAAATTCACGAACATTTTCAGAAACCATTGTGTAACCCAGAGACAATGCGGTACAACCAATAAGTGCATCAAAATCGCTAATGGGCAACCCTTTTCGGCGTAAGCGGACTTTTTGTTGCGCAAAAATCGAAAAGCAAGGGCGAATCGACAGAATACGACCGTCGAATAAATCTACAAATTTCTGAAAACTTGACCTTTGCGCGGTCTGATATTGGCGTTCGGCATTTTCAATGCCGTATTCAAGTTCAAGAATTGTAATTTCAGAAATAAAACAGTTTTCGACACCTGCTTCTTTAATTTTTTGAGATATGTTGAACTTACCACGTAAATAGAAAACGCAAATATTGGTATCTAACAGATATCGTTTCATAATTCAACCATTTTTGTCTGATTAACACGCCCTTCATAAATCATTTCTATCATTTCATCCGCTGATAAATCAGATGTCCAACTACCAAAAAGCGCATCGACGGCGGCATCTTGGGCATTTGGTACCCGCTCAATCGGCGCTGCAACTTCAAAATTGATGTGCATACGGCGTAATAAAGACAACATTAATTCAATGTCTTTTCGATTGCTGAAATTTAACGTAATGCTTGACATGATTTTTATTTTTTACAAAGGTAAGCATATTGATTAATTTTTCAAAAAAAAGAGAACTCCTCAATATAAAGCCTAAAAAAAGCCATTTTGAATCCATCAAAACGGCTTTTTTTAGGCTTTATACTGAGGGGGTCTTTTTTACGGCAACCGTGCCAAAGTTTCCAGCAAATAGCCCCAATATTTCTGTACCGAGCTGATTTTTACGCATTCATCGGGCGAATGCGCGCCGTGAATCGTTGGTCCGAAGGAAATCATTTGCATCTCGGGATAATGCGTTCCCAAAATACCGCACTCCAAACCCGCGTGGCAAGCCGACACAATCGGTGCTTCGCCGTAGCGTTCGACGTACAAATCGCTCATCAATTTGACGATGGGCGAAGACGGTTTTGGTGTCCAACCGGGATAATTGCCGCCGTAAGAAACCTTCGCGCCGAGCGTTTCAAAAATGGCCGTAATCGCCATTTGCAACTCCGTTTTTTCGGCGTCAACGGAACTCCGCGTGAGGCATTGAATGGAATAAACACCGTCTTTGACCAAAACGCGCGATAGATTGTTCGACGTTTGGACCAAGCCTTCGATGTCGGGACTCATGCGGTAAACGCCGTTCGGACAGCTCGAAATGGCTTTCAAAATCTTGGTTTGCAACAAGCGTGGCAATACGTCTTTTGGCACCGTGTCAAGCGATTCAACGGTCAAACTCATGTTCGGGTCGGATTCTTGATGGTCGGCTTTTAAGACGTTTTGAAAACGCTTGACGACTGATTTCACTTGCTCAATATTTTTTTGGGCAACCACAAAATCCACGTTTATTTCGCGTGGAATCGCGTTGCGCAAGCTGCCGCCGTCAATTGAGGCGATGTCGATTTGCGTATTTTGCGCCAGCGTCAAGATGCACCGCGTGATGAGTTTGTTGGCATTGCCGCGTCCTTTGTGAATATCGACGCCCGAATGACCGCCCGTTAAGCCTTTCAGCGTCAATCTGAAAGCGACGGTGTGTTTTGTTGGCACCGATTTGTATTCACCCGACGCCGTGACGTCAATGCCGCCCGCACAGCCGATTGTCAACTCGTTGTCTTCTTCGGTGTCCAAATTGAGCATCGTGGTTCCCGTCAACAAGCCGCCTTTGAATGCCAAAGCGCCCGTCATGCCCGTTTCTTCGTCAATCGTAAAAAGCGCCTCAATCGCGGGATGCGGAATGTCGGTTGCCGAGAGTAAAGTCATAATTGAGGCGACGCCCAAGCCATTATCGGCGCCTAAAGTCGTGCCTTTTGCGCGAACCCAATCGCCGTCAACGTACATTTCTATGCCTTGCGTATTGAAGTCGAAATCGGTGTCGTTATTTTTTTGATGCACCATGTCCAAATGGCTTTGCATCACGACGGTTGCCTTGTTTTCCAAGCCTTTTGTTGCTGGTTTTTTAATCAACACATTGCCCACTTCATCGACCGAAGTTGGTAGATTTAAGGCTTCGCCAAAAGATTTGATGAATTGGATAACGCGTTCTTCTTTCTTGGATGGGCGCGGGACGGCGTTTAAATCAGCGAAATGCTGCCATAAAGCGGTGGGTTCTAATTGTCTGATTGCTTCGTTCATTCTTTCTGATGCTGCGCAACATTGTTCCGCACGGATTTGTATTGCGAAACAATATTTCGCATTTCTATTTAATGACAATGAGGCAAAATGATTTTGCACATCACGCCTCAAATATAGACAAAAATTACGGCTGTCCTAATTTTTACGTTAATTGTTCAGAATAATCTAAAGTTGTGTCTTTGTTTTACTCAAAAAAGGACCCCTCAGTATAAAACGCAAAAAAGCCGTTTTGACGCGCTTTTACACGTCAAAACGGCTTTTTATGAAACGTCGTCGAGGTTTAAACCCTCGACGACGTTGGTCGCTTTTACTGCTTCACAATCCGCATTTGCGAGACTTTCAAACCATCCGATAAATCCGATAACAACAAAACATACGCGCCCGTTGCCACATTATCGAGTGTTAATTTCACAATATTGCCCCCCTCAGTAGCGGCGACATTTTGGGTCAAAATAAGGCGGCCGAAGACATCAACGAGCTGCAAGGACAACACACCCGAACGTTCTGCCGAATACTGCACGGTCAATTCGTTCGTAGCGGGCATCGGAAAGGCTTTTTCTAAGGACAAACGCTTGTCTTTACGTTGAACCGTAACGATTTTGGACACGGCTGATTTACCGTCCAAGTCAACTTGACGCAAGCGATAATACGAAACAGGCAACGGATTTTCGTCCAAAAACGCGTAATACTGAGGGGTCGAAGTGGTTCCTGCGGCCTTAATTGTGCCAATTGCGGAGAACCCTTTTTCACCATCCGCCGAGCGCTCAACGATGAACGATTGCGCGTTGCGTTCGGAAGCAGTTTGCCAATTTAAGGCGTTCTTCACGCCTTGCGTTTTAGCCGTGAAATCGACTAATTCGACGGGGATAACGGTGTTGCCCGTAATCGTTATGTCAAACGCTTCACCATAGAGAAAGCCGCGTCCGCGATAACCATAGACTCGAACATAGTAAATGGTATTGGGCGTCAAACCCGTTAAGTTGAGCGATTCCGCTACGCCGCCAATGGTCTCATCGGCGCATTTGAGCGACGTCAGCGCGCCGCACGTCCCCGAAAACGCTTCAATAACGCCGTCTAAAACGGCGCTTGGCGACACATTAATGGTCACCGCACCGCCCGCCGCCGTGGTTTGAAACTTAAACCACACATCCGAAGCCGTCGAAGAAGCCAAACCCGCGCACGTGACCGCCGCTTGCGATTGCGCAGCCGAAGCGGATGAATACCGCTGAGATGCAGCCGATGCGCTCAAGGCAACGGCGCCCGCGCAGTCGTCATTGGTTGGCACAACGGCGGCCGTGAAGCTCGAAGACGCGCAATTTGGAACAAAATTAGGGTCGGTTGCGCAGTTTCTTTGATGCACAAACCAGTAGTTGGTCGCGTTGGGTTGCAACAAAACAATGGGCGTTGTGCGCTGAAAAGCGTGCGGCAAATAGGCGAATTCTTGAGCTAAATACGTGGAAGACACCAAGTTATCGTAGGACGTGTACATATTGGCCACCACGTTTGACGCGCCGTAATAGACGTCAAAAAGTTGCGTTTGCGGGTCGTTTGCCCACGTTACGCGCGGGTCGCTCGTCAAAGGTGTTCCCGTTGTGGTGGGCGAAACGGGCGTTGCGCAGGTCGGCGGTTGCGGTGCGGCACCATCGACGACAAATATGCCAAAAGACACGTCGTCGGTCTGTATTTCCGCCGCTTCGAGCCACATCCGAATGTAAACGGTTGCGCCAGCGGTCAAACCCGACAGGCGGGCGTAAGGAAAATTAGAAGCCGTTGCGGTCGCCGATAAGCATTCTTCGCCGATTTTAGTGAAGGTGGAACCCGCGCAAGTCGCGCCGTTTGCCGCATAAACGGCCATGTCCCACGTGTCCCAACCCGTGAGATAATCGTTGCCGTAATCCGTTGATATGATGATTTTTCCGCTCGCGGGAACGACGCATTTGTACCAAAAATCACGCGTTGTGGTCGTGAAACCATTGCACGTCAAAGCGGGTAAAGTGACGCCCGACGAGGCGTTTGTGCTGTTGGTGAAAGCGGGCGGATTGATTCTGCCTTGCGTGGTGTCGGCGAGCGCGCAAGTGGCGTGAACGGTTAACGTTGTGGCATTGCAAGGCTCATCGTTTTGAGCTGCCAAGCCGTAGCAAACGGTGAGAAGAAGCAATAAAAGAGTATTTTTTTTCAGCATAATTTAATATTTAAAACGTGAGACAATTCAATAATACTGCAATTATAGGTTTTTTGAACGGATTTATTGCGGACATTCCAATTTTGTTGTGGAGACGCAATGCAGCGCGTTCCTACGGATACAGAAATGCGTCAAAAAGGGACCCCTCAGTATAAAACGCAAAAAAGCCGTTTTGACGCGTTTTTACACGTCAAAACGGCTTTTTATAAAACGTCGTCGAGGCTTAAACCCTCGACGACGTTGGTCGCTTTTACTGCTTCACAATCCGCATTTGCGAGACTTTCAAACCATCCGATAACAACAAAACATACGCGCCCGTTGCCACATTATCGAGTGTTAATTTAACAACGTTGCCGCCCTCGGTAGCAGTGATGTTTTGAGTCGAAACGCGGCGACCCAAGACATCAACGAGCTGCAAGGACAACGCGCCCGCGCGTTCTGCCGAATACTGCACGGTCAATTCGTTCGTAGCGGGCATCGGGAAGGCTTTTTCCAAGGACAAACGCTTGTCTTTACGTTGAACCGTAACGATTTTGGACACGGCTGATTTACCGTCTAAATCGATTTGCCGCAGGCGATAATACGACACGGGCAACGGATTTTCGTCCAAAAACGCGTAAGACTGAGGCGTTGAAGTGGTTCCTGCGGCCTTGATTGTGCCAATTGCCGTGAATCCTTTTTCACCATCCGCCGAGCGCTCAACGATGAACGATTGCGCGTTGCGTTCGGAAGCGGTGTGCCAATTTAAGGCGTTCTTCGCGCCTTGCGTTTTAGCCGTGAAATCGACTAATTCGACGGGGATAACGATGTTGCCCGTAATCAAGATGTCAAATTCTTCACCGTAAAACAAGTCGTTTCCGTCGTAGTTATACACCCGAACATAATAAGTTGTGTTGGGTGCCAATCCAGTCAAATTTAATACTTCGTCATCGCCGCTGAGTGTTGCATCGGCGCAACCAATTGACGTCAAAGCGCCACAAGTACCTGAAAAAGCCTCCACGGCACCGTCCATAATGAAACTTGGTGTTAATTCAACCGTTACCGCACCGCCCGACGCCGTCGTTCTAAACTTAAACCAAACATCCGACGCAACCGACGACTCACATACGACAGCCGCCTGCGACTCCGTAGAAGAAGCTGATGAATATGTCTTAGGCGTGTTCAATTCATTCAATAAAATAGCGTTCGTGCAATTGTCATTCGTCGGAATAGGCGCCGCCGTATAACTTGCAGGCGTACAAGAAGGTACATAATCAGGGTCAGTCGCGCAGTTTTTTTGATACACAAACCAATAATTTGTTACGCCAGGCGCCACATAAATAGCGGGCGATGCGCCACCAACGGCGTGATAAGCAAGATAAAATTCACGCGGTTCTGCGGGTACAGTAACGCTGTAATCTGTGTCAACAAACATATCGTTAAGGACGTTGGTTGGACCAAAATACACGTCGTAGGTCTCGGTTCTGGAATCGTTGTTCCAAGCAAAAACGGGGTCGGATGTCTGCGCAGCACCCGATATTGGAAAAACGGGCGTTGCGCAAAGCGGTTGAGCAATGCCACCATCGAGAACAAAAATACCGAATGACTTCGCAATCGTCTGAACAGATGCTGCATTTCGCCAAACGCGCATATAAACGGTAGAACCTGGCGTTAGCGCGGCTGCACGCACGTAAGGAAGCGGTCCTGTTACGCATTCGCTACCAATCAGCGTAAAAGTTGAACCCGCGCAAGTAGCACTATTGGAAGAATAGACCGCCAAATCCCAAAAATTGGAAGAATTCGCACTGCTGCCGTAATCAACGTTAATAATGACGATTCCGCTCGCGGGAACCACGCATTTGTACCAACAATCACGCGTGGTGGTGGTAAAACCGTTGCAGCTTAACGCGGGTAAAGTGACGCCCGCCGAAGCACTTGTGCTGTTTGTAAAATTGGGGGGATAGCTTGCACCTTGGACTGTGTCCACGTTTACGCAACTGGTCTGAACAGTTAACGTTGTGGCGTTACAAGGTTCGTCGGCGCCATTTTGGACGGTCTGCGCTTTTAAACCCAAAGCGACGGTGAGCAGGAAACATAAAAGCGTAAATTTTTTCATCATAATTGAATAATTAAAACGTGAATAAATCTGAGGGGGCCGCAATCATACGGGTTTTCAATGGTTTATTCATCAAATACACGCTAATTATATTGATGAATGATTTATTTACCAAACTAAAAAAAGCCGTCTTGACGGAATCGAAACGGCTTCTTTTAGAGTAAAACGTCGTCGAGGTTTGTAACCTCGACGACGTTGAACGCGAATAAATAGTTAAAATTCGATTAAAATTGACTTTATACTGAGGGGTCCCTTTTTCTATTTTTTACGACCAAATGCATTCTTAAACGGCGTGATTAATTGCCCGATGAAGTCTCTTGGAAAGTCGGCGTCGGCTTCCGACAGACCAACGGGAACGTCTTTATCGACGCGGGGAAAGTAGTTCGTTTTGAATAAATAATCCCAAACACTCAACGTAATGCCATAGTTGAAACCGCGTGGATGCGACGCGGGAAATGCCTTCGCGTGGTGCCAAAGATGCATCTGTGGACCATTTAAGATGTATTGTAATTTGCCCATTGGTAAGTACAAATTACTGTGTCCCAACTGCCCCGTAATGAGGGTGAACATATGCACAATAAAGAAGTCGTGTAAGCCAAAACCCATCATGGCGAGCGGGATGTATTCTAAGGTTCTATAAAAAATATTCTCCATAAAATGGTAGCGTAAAAGCGCCGCAAAACCCATTTCTTCGACGCTGTGATGGACTTTATGGAACTGCCACATCCAATTGACGTTGTGCAACAGACGGTGAATATTCCACTGCATAAAGTCGCGCATGACGAAGACAATGCCCAGTTTTGCCCAATTTGGCAGGTTTTCTACGTGGAAAGCGACCATATTCGTTATGCCAAACAA
>JAYUKJ010000249.1:0-4759 GCA_043764555.1 Saprospiraceae bacterium | reverse complement strand
AATCGCGGTCGGCGCCCGTGCTGCTCGCTTTGGTGTAGGTAATGACGGTTGCGCGGATGGTCAATTGACCGATTTGTTCAATCCAAATTTCGCCCGCGCGGTTGTGCGTAGCGGCGGCTTTTTGCGAAAAGCATAAAAAAGAGACAAAGATTAAAAGGCGAATTTGAAGGCATTTTCTTTTCATGGACGACTGTTTTTTATTAATATGTATCGGAATATTAAGCCGATGTAAAGTGTATTTTAAGACCCCTCAGTATTTTTAGTATTAACCACTTTAGTATGCGATTAATTTTAGCTACGGATTTAACGGATTTAACGGATTTACGGATTATACGGATTATAACGACGCCATTGTAATCCGTAAATTCGTTACATTCGTAAGTCCGTAGCTAAAAACCGTGTAGATGAGTGATTACTATTTTTGAATAAATCACGCTTCAGACCACCAATAAATTGCAACCCCGCACGTCCGAATTGTCCAAACGCCCCAAAACTTCAAAGCTACCATCTGGAAAAACGCGTCCTAAATCGTCGGTCGCAATGAAGCTGCACGTATCCAAATTACCCAAATCAATAACGTTTAAAATGCCCAGTTTGCCGTTTTTAGGCTGAATACTGAGGGGGTCATTTATTTCTCTCGACACGACGGATAGGGTAGAAGTAAGTTCAAATATACCATTTCCTTTTGAATATCCTTGCGAAAATAATTCAGTCATGCCATATTCGGAGTGAATTTTTTCAACGCCAAAACCCTTTGCCAGCGTCGCGTGGAGTTCCGACCGAATCACCTCGCGGCGGCGCCCTTTCATGCCGCCCGTTTCCATAACGACGAGTTCGGGGAAATCTATTGTGTGGTTTTCGACAAAATCCAACAGTCCGAAACTCACGCCAATCAATAGAGTCGGCATTTTAGCTTTTCGTTGCCCCCTCAGTATCTCGGCTAATTCGGCGTGTTCGGTGAGAAAAAAGCCACTTTTTGACTGTTTTGACAGCTTAATGAAGTCGTCAACCATCGCAATGAGCGACGAACCCGAGCGCTCTAAATAGGAAGGCAGCAGTCCCAAAATGCAATAATCTTCTATCTGGCCGTAAAATTGTTCAAAGCCTTGACGCGCCGTTTCTTTGTAAAACTTGACGTCGCGACAGGCGTGTTGACTTGTCGTTGCGCCCGTTGTTCCTGAACTCGAAAAAACGGTTTCGGGCGTCCAATTGTCCGTTTGAAGAACATTGTTCTTAAAAAACTGAACGGGCAGAAACGGAATATCGGCTAAAGTTGATACGCTCGAAAACTCTTTGCCAATCAATGAACAATAACGCCGATAAAATGCGTTATGTTTGTGTTGGAACGCGAAGACGTCCAAAGCCAATTGTTCAAATTGCGCTTCGGAAAAAGGACCCCTCAGTATTTGGGCTTTCAAATTGTTTCTTAAACTGTTATCCAAGAATTTGATAATCAAAATGTTATAAAAATGAAAAATTTATTGTACGTTCTTTTTGCTTTCGTTATCGTCGGTTTTGTCATGTGCTTGCGCCCGCCCGATTATCCGATTATTCCAAACATCGGTTTCGTAAGAATGTCTAAAAACACGCTCAAACAAGGCGACGGACTGAGCGATTCGCTGCGGCTTATCCTCAGTTTTGAAGACGGCGACGGCGACATCGGCAGCAATGACAGCATCAACGTTTTCCTCTACGACACGCGTCAACCGAACGCTTCGCCCGAAATTGCGCGGATGCCTTTCGTTCCCGAACAAGGGGCGAAGAACGGCATTAGTGGCGAAATTTCCCTACTTGTTTACACAACTTGTTGCTTACCAACCTGCACGTCACCGCAAAGGAAAGACATGGATAGTTTATATTTCGATGTTTTTATAAAAGACCGCGCGGGACATAAAAGCAACGTCGTGCGGACGCCTTTTATTGGTTTGAAATGTCGATAAATTGAACAAAAATTAAGGTGTTTAAGGTTTTTTATGTGATTTTATTTGACTATTTTTCATTTCAAAAACAAAAATAGGACCCCTCAGTATAAACGGCAAAAGCCTTGAAAACACGTGGTTTTCAAGGCTTTTGAGCTTTCAGAAGGACTTTTTCTAAGCCATTTCTACCAAATTCGTATAATCGGCGGGCGTGTGTACCGACAACACGTTGGCAATTTTCTGCAACAATTCGTCGGGTGAAAACGGCTTTCCGATATAGTCCGTCATGCCAAAGAGTTGCGCCTTTTCTTTTTCGTTGACAAAAGTCGAAGCCGTCAAAGCGATAATTGGCAAATTGGCTTTTTCGGTTTTCATGCGTCGAATTTCCGCAACCGCGCGATAACCATCCATTCGTGGCATCTGAATGTCCATCAAAACAAGGTTGAACGTGCCTTGATTAATCGCCTCAATGCCGTCGATGCCGTCGTTTGCCGTCGTCACTTGCGCGCCGCGTTTGCGCAACATATTGGCCACAAGCATCTGATTTATCTTGTTGTCCTCAACAATTAAAATGTGTTGACCCGCCAAGAAATCACCTTTTGGCACCGAAACGGACCCCTCAGTATTTTTGGCTTTTTCGGCGTTTTCAACCACTTTGAAAGGCAACAAAACAGCGACTTCAAAACCACCTTTCGCCAATTTTTTCGTTTCAATCGAGCCATTTTGTAACTCAACCAAACGGCGCGTCAAAGTCAATTCGAGGTCAATTGCCTGTGATTCACTCGGTTGACGGTCGGTTTCGGCGCTTCCCAAGAGGTTGTTCCAATGTTCTGCATTTGCAAAAACACCGTCGCTGATGAAGCGCATAGATACCATCAAGTTGTTGTTAACCAACTCATTAGGCGCAATATTTACCCGTAATGTGTCTTTTGCGCCGACTGAAGTTCTCATATTTTTCAACAAATAAGTCGCAATTTGCGTCAAGCGTGTTGGGTCGCCGTTGAGGAGCGCGGGCAATTTTTCGGACAATTGGAAATTCACCAATTCCGTATGGCTGCGGTGGTCTTCGATGATGTCGGCTAATGAAAAATCAATGGTATCAAAGGACAATTTTCCTGCTTCAATTTTAGAAAAGTCAAGCGCATCATTGATAAGTACCAACAAATTATTGGCAGCAAATTGCAACGCTTGAATGGGTTCGCGTTGGTCGGTGCGTGGTTTTTCGGTCATCAAATTTTGCGACAAACCGACAATCGTACTGAGCGGGTCGCGCATCCGCGAAGCCATATCCGCGAGGTAATGGTCTTTCGAGAAAAGCGACGTTTGCGACCGTTCGCGCTCCGCAACTTCCTCAACTAAGCGTGCGTTGAGCGTGTCGAGACGGTTGTTTTTGTCCGATAATTCGTTGTTTTTATCTTCCAAAGCGTCGTGTTGAATCGAAATTTGGTCGTGTTGTGCCTGAATTTGGAGATTCATGGTCTTCAATTTCTCATTATCGCGTTTTTTCAAACGGTAATTTTTGTACGTTAAATACAAGGCAACAAACGCCAAACCGACTAAACTCATCAACAACCAACGCAATTTTTGCTCCGTCGCTTTTTGTTTTTCAAGGTTCGACAATTGCCGATTTTTATCTTTTACCGACAATTCTGATTCAAAACGCGTGGTCATTTCCACCAAAGCGCGCGATTTTTCGTTGCTAAAAAGCGAATCTTTAGCCGCCGAATAATCCGTATATGATTCATAAGCCTCCCTGAAATCGCCCGTCGAAGCGTAGCCCAAAGCGATGCTTTTGAAGACATCGGGCATCGACGGCTGAAAAGGGAGACCCCTCAGTATAGCACGGCTTTTTTCGAAATATTCAGCGGCTTTTGCCTTGTCGTTGTTCTGCAAATGCACTTTTCCGAGCTGCGAATTAGCTTCCGCCATGCCAAATTTGTTGCCAACTTCCGAGAAAGTAGCCAACGCACCTTCCGCGTTTTCCATCGCTAACTGATTGTCTTTCAATTCGTTGTACACTTTAGACAAATTCAGGAAGTCGTAAGCCACGCCCGAAGCATCGTTCAGCGTTCGGTGAAAATTGAGCGACGCGTTGTAATTGTTAATCGCCCCATCGAAGTCGCCAATGTCCATCGTCACTTTGCCCAAATAAGCCGCAAGCGTTGCCGATTCAGCGATGTTTTCGAGGTCTTCCGACCAAATTTTGAGCGCCGTTTCGTATTCCTGAATGGCTTTGCCAAACACTTTTTTGCTCAACTGAACGTCGCCCAAATTGCGATGCGTTTCGGCGACAATCGGCAAATCTTCACGGCCGTTCGACAGCAAAGCGAGCGCCGCTTCGTAGTTCGTCAAAGCCTGTGCGTCGTTGTTTTGAAGGTGAAAAACCTTGCCGACGCGGTTTTTGGACACCGCAATGCCGCGTTTGCTGCCGTTGCCTTCCCTGATTTTGAAGGCTTCAACAAAAAACGACATCGCGTTTGTGTAGTCAAAACGCGCTTGTGCGACCAATCCGAGATTGTCCAAAACGTCGGCTCGATTGTCCGTAAAACCTTGTTTTACAGCCAATTGCAGCGCCTCACGCGCTGCGTTCTCGGCTTCGTTGAGCTGATTTTTGGCCAGCAGCTCCGTTGCATTGGCGTTAAGTTGATTGATTTTTGCCGCGTCGTTGTTGGCGGCAGGTGCTTGAAAGGCAGTCGCTAATTGGTTGTCCAAAACCAATAGTGCGAGTAAAAGGAAAAGTTTTCTCATAGGAAATCGTGTTGAATATTCACATTGCTTACTTTGCGAAAAACACGCCTAACGCTCGGTGCTGTCGCCTTTTTTTTAGACTTTCGTGACAC
>JAYUKJ010000248.1:0-17567 GCA_043764555.1 Saprospiraceae bacterium | reverse complement strand
TTTTCGCACTCGTCGTGTGCGCTTTATTCGCCTTGACCATCGGTTGTAAAAACGAAAACAAACAAGGTGAAACCAAAGTTAATCAAGAAATTATGTCCGTCCATGACGACATTATGCCCAAAATGGCGGAGGTTAATCGCCTGAAACGCCAATTGAGCGCCTATAAAGACGTCGTTTCGGAAGACAATGCCGAGATGAAAGATTCACTCATAAACGCCATTTTGGTGTTGGCAAAAATGGAAGACGGCATGAACGATTGGATGGGTAATTATAAATATCCGAACCCCGATATTACGCACGAACAGATGATGAAATACTTGACGGGACAGCGCGATACGGTCAAACAGTTGAGCGATGATATTTATATGAGTATTGCTGTGGCGAATGGTTTTTTGAAAAATGCGCCAAAAGATTCATCGAATTCAGCAAATTCTACGGAGAAATAAAACAATTTCCCCCATTTTACGCTTCAAGTGTTGGTTCGCTTGAAGCGTTCTTGTTTTGATTTTTGGTAAACTGCTTACCCGCGATTAATTGTAGCTACGGATTTACGGATTTTACGGATTTACGGATTATGACGACTGTGTTTCAATCCATAAAATCCGTAAATCCGTAGCTAAAAATTAGTGTAGCCAAGTAGTCGTGATTTTGAAAAATAGGACCCCTCAGTATAAAGGCGTTTCTGAGGGCAAAAGTAGCAGAAGTTTGGGTTTATTTAAGCAGTAAATTAATGAAGATTCACGGATTAAAATCGTGACACGTATATATGCATCATTTTCAAAAGAAATTAACGAAATCAAAAACAATAAAGTTTTGAAACATCTCTATAAATCCCTGACCCTTGTGGCGGTCATAACATTGCTTGCCGCCTGCGTCACACAGCGTAAAAAAGAAGAAGCCAAAGGCATTTCCCTCTTTTTTCACAACCTGCAATCGAAGTACAACGGCTACTTCAATGCCAACGAACTCGTGCGCGATGCGACGGAAAAGTTGGAGGCGCAACACGTTGATAATTTCAACAAAATCTTAGATGTTTATCCTGCTCTCGCCGTGGATAATCCGCAATCAGCCACGCCCGACCTCGATAAAGCGACCGAAAAAGTGGCGGTCGTAGCGACCTATCACCGCCCGAGCCATTGGGTCGATGATTGCTATTTGCTCATGGGCAAAGCGCAATATTTGAAGCACGATTTTGAAGCTGCGGAAGAGACTTTTGGCTATTTGACAGAAGTGTATAACCCCGCTTTGAAGCGTAAAAAAAGTAAAAAAGACCGCGAAGCTGCCGCAAAGGAAGTGAAACAAGAGCGCGAACAAGTCCAAAAAGAAAAGAAAAAAGACCGCGCCGAGAAAGCAAAAGAAGCCAAAGAAGCGCGGGAAGAAGCCGCCGCAGAAAAGGCTAAAGCCAAGAAAGAAGCGATAAAACAAGCCGAAAAAGACAAAGAAACGCGTGAAAAAGCGTTAAAAAAAGTGAAAGAGGACGAAGAGGAGACGCGTAAAAATTTGCAAAAAAATAAAAAATTGACGCTTGAAGAGCGCAACGAAGCGCGTCGGAAAGCCAACGAAGCGGCTGCCGAAGAGCGCAAAAAAATTCGGGAAACAAAGAAAACGGAGAAGAAAACGGAACCCGTCATTGCGACTAAAAAAACGGAGATACCCAAGTATGTACCCGCAGAAATCATTGACAAAAAAGCCGAGAAAGTCGAAGAGGAAGACGACAAAATTGCGGATAAAAAAGACGACAAAAAGAAAGCGGAAGACGACAAAATCGCGATAAAAGTGAAGGCGAAAGGCAAGCCTGATAAGTATTTTTTGCGCCATCGCCCTTGCTATCAAGAAGGCGTTGTTTGGTACGCACGGACGTTGACGGAGCGTCAAAGTTACGCGGATGCCGAATTGTTGTTGAATAAGATTGACCGTGACCCTAAGTCGTTTAAAGACGTCAAAGCGATGTCGGCAATCGCGCGCGCGCATTTACATTTGACACAAAAAAATTATGACGCCGCCATTCCTGCGCTTGAAAATGCTTTAACTTTATCGAAAAAGAAGAAAGAAAAAGTGCGTCTTGCCTATATTTTGGCGCAAGTTTATCAGCAACGGGGCAACAATGCACAGGCTTTTCAGATGTTCGACCGTGTTTTGAAGTACAATCCGAGCTACGAAATGGAGTTCAACGCGCGTTTGAGTATCGCTTTGAATGATGATAAATCAACAAGTGATGAATTGGCTTCTAAGTTGTTGAGAATGGGAAAAGACGCTAAAAATTCGGATTACGGTGGTCAAATTTACTTCACGCTCGCGCAAATCGCCCTGAAAAAGAACGATAAACCGAAATGCATTGAGTATTTGCAAGCGTCTCTCGCTGCGCCTGCGCGCAATCCGCAGCAAAAAGGGGAGGCGTATTATATGATGGCAAATTTGGAATATGAAGGCGAAAATTACATCGTTGCGAAAGCCTATTACGATAGCGCTTCAACGACTTTTCTTAAAAGTGACGCGCGCCAACTCAATGCCTCATTCTACGCAACCAACTTGTTAGACGTTGCGCGAAATATTGAGATTATCAATCTACAAGACAGTTTGTTGCGCATTTCAGGCATGACGGATGCTGAAAAACGCGAAGTTGCCGTGCGGGCTAAGAAAGCGCAATTGGCAGCGAGCCAACCTAAATTTGGCGCCCCCTCAGTATCGGGCGGTAAAATATCCGATATTGACCTTGCGGAAGCAGCCAAACAGTCGCGTTTCTTCGGCTATGACCGTGAAAATGTGAAACGGGGTAAAAAGGAATTTGAGAAAAAATGGGGAACTGACCGCCGCAATGAAGACAATTGGAACCGCAGCGCGCGGCGTTCAAATGGCGATTTTAGTAAGGCCGCGGGCGAAGATGTTGCCGCAAGCGATATGTCGAAAAAAGAAATTGCAGAATTGCTCAAAAATGTACCAAAAACGGCTGAAGAAAAGGCGGCTACGCAGGAAAAAATTGACGAAGCGCTGTTTCAATTGGGAACTTTATATCACGATAAATTGAAAAATGATAAAAAATCCATTGAGACACTCGAGAAGCATTTGGCGCGTTTTCCCAATACAAAACACGAGTTGGAGGACTTTTATTACCTCTACATGGCGTATAACGACCTGAGAAACGCCGTGAAAGCGAGGGAATATTACGATAAAATTCAAGAAAAATATCCTAATTCAAATTACGCGCGTATGCTCAAAAGTTTGGACAATTTAAAGTCCAAGGACGAACAAACGGTTGAGGCGTATTACTCGACAACTTACGCTTTGTTTAAGGGCGAAAAAGTGAAGGAAGCCCAAGACCGCATTCCTTTGGTTGGTTCAAAATACGGTGTCAACAATCCTTTAACGGCTAAATTTGCTTTGTTGAACGCCATGTGCGTTGGTCGTTTGAAAGGTCGCGAAGGTTATGTGGCGGCGTTGAAAGACGTGATAGCCAAATTTCCTGATTCGCCAGAAGACAAACGCGCGCAGGAAATTCTACGCATTTTGGAATTCGGTGGACCCATCAACGAAGCACCTAAAACGGCAACTGTGGATTCGAGCGTTGTTGAAGATTTATCGACGCGTTTTGTGCCAAATGACGATAAATTGCATTATGTTATCGTGATTTTGAACAAAAATGTGGACATTGAAGAAGCTAAAATTGGCGTTTCAGATTTTAATACCAAATATTTCAGAACTGAAAACCTCAATATCAGCTCGATATTTTTGAGTACAGAAACTGAAATTGGCGTTTTGGTTGTTCGGAAATTCAAAGACAAAGCGTCTTCACTCGTTTATACTGAGGGGTCCGAAAAAAATAAAAAAGATTTTTTGAAAGGTGAATACGAAACTTTCTCCGTGTCGCAAGACAATTATCGCGAGATTTTACGCCAAAAAGTGGTTGACAACTACCGTAAGTTTTATAACAAAAATTATAAAAAAGAATAGGGGACAAGATAGACCGTTTGATATGGACTAAAAAAGAGACCGCCAATGAAGTTTGCACTTCGTTGGCGCTCTTATTTTTACATAATTCTACATAATTCTACATAATTCTACATAATTCTACATAATTCTACATAATTCTACATAATTCTACATAATTTTATGTATAGATTTGGCAGCCTTTTAGAAGCTACAGTATATACACAAGTTTTGGACAACGCTATTCCCGAAGGGAATTTATGTTTATAGCAGACAATTAAGCCGATTTTTCCTTATTCCCGAAGGGAATTTATGTTTATAGCAGACAATTAAGCCGATTTTTCCTTAATCCTGAAGGGATTTTATGTAAAAATACAAGCAAATGACATACAATCCCTTCGGGATTAAGGTCGTTTTGTCCATTGACTCCTATAAACATACATTCCCTTCGGGAATTTAGAATAAAAAAGATGTGTAGATACTATGGCCTTTTAGAAGTTGTCAAATCTGAAACCAATCAATAAGTCGAATCCGACACCCAGCCGCCGAAAGGTGGAAAAAAGCGCCGCGCTTCTTCGGCTTCGCGTTCTTTTCGGAGGCGTTCTTGTTCGTCGAGATAATCCTGATGCCGTTCTTCGCGGGTGCGGTCGAAGGCATCGGCGGCGAGAAATGGGTGTTTTTCAGCTTCCGATACTGAGGGGTCTGCTAACTCTTCCATTTCGAGGTCGCTTTTGAAAAAATAGGCGATAAGGATGCCCATGACTGCGCCAATCAAATGGCTGTCCCAACTAATATTTTTTTTCAAAATTTCCGCCGTCGGCAAAACGCCTTCAATCATCCCACTGTAAAGCGTCATAATGAGCAATGACAGCACGATACTGCGGGGGCTGCGCCGAAAAATGCCCGTCCAAAAAACGAAGGAGACCAAGCCATAAACGACATAGCTCAAACCAATGTGGAAGACGCCCGTCCGCGCAAAAATCCAGACAAAAAAACCTGAAAGGAAGTAAATCAGGATAAAAGCGCGCATGGCAACGCTCGGAAAAAAGTAAATCACCATCACGGAAGTCACCAAAAATGGGATAGAATTGGACGCCAAATGCGCCCAATTAGCGTGCAAAAGCGGCGCAAAGAGGATGCCGCGGAGTCCAAAAGTCTCGCGGGCATAGATGCCCCAATAGCCTAAATCAACGTCCAAAAAGGTTTGGAAAGCGTGGATAAACCAAATAGCTGCCGTGAAAATCAGGGGCAGTCTTAGGCTTTCGATGAACGACGCGGTTGGATTGGCAGCCGTTTCTATATTGTGTAAGTTATTGTTAATCAAAGTCTTATGTATTTTAATGGTAAATTGTTGAGAAATATTGGTTGCCAATATTCGTCTAATTGACCGTACATTATGCATCAAAAACCGTACGTTATTATTTCTATATCGTTCCAAACGCAATGAATATTCTTAAAGTTCCCCATTTTTGAGAAAAAATAAAATTACTTTGCGGTAGCAATGCGCGGGAAATAAATTTCCCGACTACAATTATATGGACAGCATTAATCCTTACTTGCAACCGACCCGCCGACCGACGCCCTCTGTATCGGCTTATGTGGACGGCATTTTGCGTGGCGACCGCGTTGTGTTGAGCCAAGCGATAACGCTCGTGGAAAGCACCCGTCGTGACCACCAGCTGTTGGCACAAGCCATTATTGCGGCGTGTTTGCCCCATGCGGCGGCGCGAAAAACGATTCGGATTGGCATCACAGGCACGCCTGGAGTTGGTAAAAGTACGTTTATTGAGGCTTTTGGCACGTACATTACGGAAAATACTGAGGGGTCCCATCAAGTTGCGGTTTTGGCGATTGATCCATCGAGCCAAATGACACGCGGGTCGATTTTGGGCGATAAAACGCGGATGTTGCATTTGTCGGCAAATCCAAAAGCGTTTATTCGACCTTCGCCCGCGGGCGATTCGCTCGGTGGCGTGGCGCGCAAAACGCGTGAAACAATTATTTTGTGCGAAGCGGCGGGTTTTGATACGATTATTGTGGAGACGGTCGGCGTTGGCCAATCCGAAACGGCGGTGCATTCGATGACCGATTTTTTTCTCCTGCTTTTGCTCCCGGGAGCGGGCGATGATTTGCAAGGCATTAAGCGCGGCATCGTCGAAATGGCGGATTTGGTAGCGGTCAATAAAGCCGACGGTGACCGTGAAAAATTGGCGCGACAAGCCCAAGTTTTTTATAAAAATGCGCTTCATTTGTTGCCCATGAAAGACAGTCAATGGACGCCTCAGGTGTTGACGTGTTCTGCTTTGAGCAAACTTGGAATCGCTGATATTTGGCGCTTAATTGTTGATTATCAAAATTTTACGCTTGATAATAATTTTTTCAATGAACACCGAAAAGCACAATCTAAATATTGGTTAACCGAAAGTATTGAGTCAAATTTGAAAAAAAGATTTTTGGAGGACCCCTCAGTATCGGCGGCTTTTGAAGGCATTGAGCGGGACGTTTTGGCGGGAAAACTGTCGCCATTTTTAGCAGCTGAACGGTTGTTGAATTTGTTTTTTAATGGATGAATAAAATACAAAACGCTTGACTATCGAGTTGATAATCAAGCATTTTTTCGTTAAAAAACGCCTTTATACTGAGGGGTCCCTTTTCACGGCTCGGATGCACAGGAACGCGGGAAATTCGTTCAATTCTTTAAAATGCCTTGGGTCATATTTCTCGAATTCAGCGACAGGTTTGGGTTCAACAAGTTTGTCAATGTAAAAACCATTGTCCGTCAAAGGCGTGATGCATTCGTTAAGCGGTCGTCTGTAACTGTTCACTTCGACGGGTTTTCCGAAGCCTTTCCACGTGCATTTGACGGCTTCAACGTCAAAATAAGTCGTTGATTTGAATTCAAGAAATTCACAAAAAGGATGCTCAATGGACAGAATCAATTGACCTTTGGGCTTCAAAACGCGGCAAAATTCCTGAATCGTCAAAGTCCAATTTTCCACATAATGCATCGCCAAAGCGCATAAAACGACGTCAAATGACGCGTTTTCGAGCATTTTCAACGGTTGCGCCATGTTGTGTACGAAGAAAGTGCCGACGCCTTTATTCCGTTCTTTGGCAAATTCAACCATGCGCGGACTAAGGTCAAAACCCGTCACATTCGCTCCTTGAGATAGGAGTATTTCAGCATATTTCCCCGGACCACAAGCCGCGTCCAAAATTGATTTTCCTTCGACATCGGGCATCAAAGCAAGCGTATTGGGTCGGTCATAAAACGCATTGTGCGCTTTAACATCAATCAAGGCATTATAGCTTTCCGCCATATCTTCATACGCCTTTATAATTTTTTCTGTCATTTTAGTTTTATCCACTTTTAGAATATTATAAGAGTTGGTAACTTCGGAAAAGTCAAATTTCAGGTGAAAATAAATTGTTAATTTGCATTCCCCTGACAATTCGCCTCAGATATGCCCTCAGTATAAGCGCCTTCTAAAGCAAAAATGCTTGACTATCGGTTTGACAATCAAGCACTTTTTCGTTTTAGGGACCCCTCAGTATTTTAGGCATTTTTAGCGCTGCTGCCTATTCGTTAACCGTTTTGTAATCAATCCGTTGCACAATCGAGCGTCCCAAAGTGACTTCATCGGCGTACTCTAATTCGCCGCCAAAGGCGATGCCGCGCGCCAAAGTTGAAATTTTCACGTCGTGCAAACTTACTTTTTTGGAGACGTAATATATCGTCGTGTCGCCTTCAATCGTGGGCGACAAAGCCATGATAATTTCCTTGATTTCCTTTTGAGCCACGCGTTCCATGAGCGAATCAATGTTCAATTCTTGCGGTCCAATGCCTTCAATTGGCGAAATAACGCCGCCGAGGACGTGGTATAAGCCGCGATATTGCTGCGTATCTTCAATTGCCATCACATCTCGAATCGTTTCAACCACCATCACCGTTGCGCGGTCGCGGCGCATATCGGCGCAAACACTGCACAAAGCGGCGTCCGAGATATTGTGGCAAGTGCCGCAAGTCTGAATGCCCGACCGCATTTTCACGAGCGGGTCGGTCAAATTCGTGGTAATATCAAGCGGCTGTTTGACCAAATGCAAGACCAAACGCAAGGCCGTTTTTCGTCCGATGCCCGGCAATGCGGAAAATGCGCCCACGGCGTCTTCGATGAGTTTCGATGAAAAATTCACTTTTTTTAAGTTTATGGTAAATACTTAATCGTAACGCGACTTTAAAGTCGCGATTTCTAAGATTTAATTTATTGAGCTATTGCGCGACTTTAAAGTCGCGTTACGTTCGCAGCTACGCAATTAATTCGGCTTTATTAGCTCAAAACGCCAAATATCGCCATCATCGGGGTCATTAAACAGACCAATGAAGGCAAAACCGAGTTTTTTAAGCACCGATACTGAGGGGTTCTCGTTGGCCAAAGTATGCGCCCGAACAAGTTTGATTTGGTCGTGACCAAGCGCAAAATCTATCAAACCTTGCGCGGCTTCCGACGCCAAACCTTGTTGTCGATACGCTTCGAGGACTTCGTAACCAATCTCAACTGCCCCGCTTTCATCTGGTCTACCTTTGAAACCACACGTTCCAAGCAATTGCCTATCGGCTTTGTGGACGGTGAAAAAACTGCCCCAATAATTGCCATTTGTCTTAAATCCTTCGTAAAAAAAAGGCAAAGCGTCGGTCATATCGTCAAAAGTTGTCCACTGTTCAGGCGTTTCGCAATCCAACAATTCGCCCAATTCTACGAGATTATTGCTAAAAATCGCTTGGAAATGCGCGTCATTCCAACGGGTCAATCGTAATCTTTCGGTTTCTATCATTTTAAAATAAGGTTTTATTTATTCTGAAAAACGTCGTCGAAGTTAAAAACCTCGACGACGTTAAATTCAAATTACGGCACCATCATTTGCGAAAAAATCGCTTTCAACTGGTCGTTCGATTCCTTTGAAATCACTTCGCCGAGCATTTTTGTCAAATCCGCGTACATCGTTCCTGATTTACCTTTGTATTTTTTACGCAAATCGTTCAAGGCTTTCGCTGCCGCAAAACGACGCCATGGCGATTGGGACTGATTGACGCCAATATCTCGCACTTTGCCCATTTTTGTTGCCATATCTGCTTCCGTTGCGCCCGTTTTATCGAGTGCTTTGAGGTAGCTGCCGTAGAAACCGATGCCGCTCATGCCATCGACTTTCGTCAAGCTGCGCTCGAAAAACTCAATTTGCTCGGGTTTTGGATTTTCGGCATAAATCGTACCGATGCTGTTGATAAGGTCGCCATTTTCGTCATTTTCGTACTTTTTAGCCATCTCCATCGTGCCTGCCGCATCTACTTTGTAGAGCGCTTGCATTGCCGAACCGATAACTGGATACGCCTGTTCTTTTGCCAAAACGCTGCGGTAAGTCGGCGCCCACTTGGCGTCTTTCGACGCTGCGAGCTTTGCCAATGCTGCCGAACGCACGTTTGAGCGCGGGTCGGACTCCGCAAGCGGCGCAATGAGTGCCAATACTGAGGGGTCTTCTTTTATTTTCAAAGACTGAATCGCCGTTTGGCGAATCTCCCAATATTTGTCATTTATGGCTTTTTTCACGCTCGCTTGCGCTTTTGGGTTCTCGCTTTCGCGCAAATTTTCGAGCGCTTCCATGCGTGCCAAATAGCGCGGGCAATTTTCTAACATAAACATATAGTCTTCTTCCGAATGGTTGTCCATTTTTTGCGCGAGCAACATACGGTCACCGTCAAAATCCACGAGCGCGGGTTTTGTTGCCGCGTCAAAAGAAAACGTCTGCGTGCGTTTGACCATCCGAACTTTTTCACGGCGCGGTGCTTTGCCAGCGGCGTCGTAAATGTCAATTGCCAAAGGCAAATCAAAAATCGCGGGAACGTCGCCCTTTGTGTCTTGGTTTTGCGTGACGATGACGTTCATTTTCTTCGCAGCCGCGTCATATTCGTATTTTATATCAAGCACGGGATGTCCCGAAGCGTAATACCATTGGTTGAAAAACCAGTTCAGGTCTTGTCCACAAACTTCTTCCATCGCCAAACGCAATTGGTGCGACTCGCCCGTTTTGTACGCATTGTCGGTCAAATATTTTTTTACGCCCTCAAAAAACGCGTCGTCGCCCATGTAATTCCGCAACATATGCAAAATGCCGCCGCCTTTATTGTAAGAATGCGCGTCGAACATATCTTCGCGGCTGTTGTATTTGAAGTCAACGAGGTTGCGTTTTTTGTTTTCCGATTCGCCCATGTAGCCTTCCATGACTTCGCGGCGGTGCGCGTCGCCCATGTCTTTGCCGTATTTATGCTCGAACCACAAGCCTTCGCTGAAATCGGCAAACGACTCGTTGACCGTCAAATTAGACCAACTTTCCGCCGTTACCAAGTCGCCAAACCAATGGTGGAACATTTCGTGGGCAACGACCGATTCGTTTTGGTCTTTGTCAATCAATTCGCGCTCGGTACCGTTCATAAACTCACCATATATAATAGCCGTCGTGTTTTCCATCGCGCCACTCACGTAATCGCGGACGACAACGTGTGCCAATTTTTGCCACGGATAGACCACGCCCAAACGCGTTGAGAAAAATTCGAGAATCTCGGGAACGTTTTTATAAATGGCTTTAGCGTATTTTTCATATTTCGGTTCAACGTAATATTGAATCTCTTTGCCGCGCCATTTTTCCGTAATAATGACGAAATCGCCCGCCGCCATCATCACCAAATACGGTGCGTGTGGCAAGTCCATGAGCCAATGGTCGGTGCGGGTTCCGTCGTTGTTTTTCTTGGAATCCTTCATCAAACCGTTGCTCAATGTTTTGAATTTATTCTCAACGGTCATGTAAACCTCACTCGTCATGCGCTCGTTTGGCTTGTCGAACGTTGGAAACCAGCGGCTGTTCGACTCCGTTTCGCCTTGCGTCCAAACTTGACGCGGCTTGTTCGGGTCGCTTTCGTCGGCGTTGATAAAAAACAAACCTTTGTCGCTCGTAATCGCCGCCGAACCACCTTCGCCGCCTTCATTTGGCTTGGCTGTGTATTCGATATACACCGTGTATTTGTCGTTTCGGGTGTACATTTTACCCAAATCAATCGTCAAACGGCTGTCTTTGTACGTGTATTTCAACGGTTGCGCGCTGCCTTCCATCGTGACTTTCAGAATGTCAAAATTCTTAGCATCGAACGTTACGCTGGACGTTGGGTAGAAGTACGGTTTCGCCGTTATCCACGCTTTGCCGTTGAGTTGTTGTTTTTTCCAATCAAACTTCACGTCCAACTTGGTGTGGATGATGTCCGTTTCCATCGTCTCCGTCGAGCGATACGTGGGCAAAGTGTCGGGAATCGGCATTTCAGCCATTTCAGTCACTTCGCCTTTGACGGGTTCATCGGTTGACGCTTTTTCAACGACCGTTTTTACGTCCGATACTGAGGGGGTCGATTTAGGTATGTCCTTCGCTTTGGCGGTGTTGCCCATGCCCGTTTTGGCGCTCGTGCAAGCGGCGATAAAGAGAGCAACGAGGAACAATGCGGCGATTTGCTTTTTCATTTTATTGCTTTTTTAATTTAAAAATTGGAACGTAAAGTATTGATTATCAATATTTTGTTAGGAACATAAAATAAATTAAGCAATTTTCGCTCTGGGATTTCTGATTGCGGCGTAGCTGCCAAATCTTGGTAACAAAAGTACGAATGCCCAATTTTCAAGGCGGTGTAACCGCTAAACCATCCGTTTTGCGGTTACACCGCATAAAAAGTAGGTGGATAAGTTGTAAATATTACCAAGATTTGGCAGCTATGCCGCCGCAAAATCCCAAAGCGGAAATTGCAGATGTACCAATATTCGGTTTGCAAATAATTGATAATCAATGATTTGCGCTTTGGAATTTGGCATCTAAAATTTGGCACCCCTTAGTTTTTAGCGGGTGCTTCGTCAGCTTTGCGCAACATTTGAGCCTTTTCCAGCGGCGCCATTTCAGCGTGTTGCATCATGGCTTTTTTGGAATATCCTTTTTTTGAAGGCACCAACGTGGCACTGTCGGCAACAGCGGCAACGGGAACCGCGACAGTCGCGACTTGTGGTGCTGCAGCAGTTTGCGTGGTTGCGGTTTTGCTCGCGGTTTCGCAAGCGACAGTCGCAAGGAGGGCGAGAAGGCTAAGGGCGAAAAAATACTTTTTCATGTTGTCGTTTTTTTAAATTTTAAATGAAAAATGCTTGAAATATAGGTGTTTGGCGTTTGAAGGGACCCCTCAGTATAGGGCGTCCTTACGGCATCCCGAACATCGGGAAAAGGCATTTTTGAAGAAAAAATGCGAGAAAAATCGTTTTTGATTGGTTTAAACGGCGCTGCAAACGGTAAATTCCGACTATCAAACGAATAAAATCGCGTAAATGTAAAACGTAAAACGTTAAAAATATCAAAATAAATAAAACGGAATTGTTTAAATCTTGAACGTGCCGCGACCTTAACGCCGCGTTACATAAACGTCGCGCAAACACATTCTATTTTTCAAAAAAGGACCCCTCAGTATAAATGCCAAAAATGCCCTATTCGAGCTGTCGAATAAGGCATTTTTTGATGAAAGATTTTTGGCAAGTTTTTAATTTTTCAAAAGTTGTAATTTCTTTAAAATCAACTATTTATAAGTTTCAGAAGACCGTTAGCAGCAATTTCCGCTTTAGAATTTAATCTCCTATGTAATTAATGGTGTCAAAAGCCAAAGCGGAAATTGCTGGGCAGTGAAGTATCTATTTAGTCAATCTTTTTTGCAAATCTTCCAATGAAACGCCTTTCGTTTCAGGCATCATCAACCAAACGTAGAGCAATTGGAAAACCATCATGAACGCGAAAAAGGCGAAAATGGGGCCACCACCAAATTTTTCGGCAAAAACGGGAAACGTATTGGCAATCAAAGCGGCAAAAACCCAATGCGTCAAAGAACCCCACGCCATGCCCGAAGCGCGGACGCTGTTCGGGAATATTTCGGAAATAAAAACCCAAATAACGGCACCTTGCCCGACGGCGTGCGAAGCGATGAAAGCGAAAATATAGTACGTTGTGAACGTGTGCGTATTGCTGTAAAACGCGTAAGCCGTCAATGCCAAAGACACAATGTAGCCAATTGAACCAATGTACATCAACGTTTTACGCCCCAATCGGTCAATCAAATACCAACCGAGAATGGTGAAAAGAAGGTTGACAACGCCGATGCCCGCCGTTGACAGCAAGGCGGTTGATTGACCCAAACCTGTCATTTTGAAAATGTCGGGTGCGAAGTAAATAATGGCGTTAATGCCCGATAATTGATTGAAAAACGCGAATAAAAACGCGAGAAGTAGCGGTGTCGTGAATTTTTTAGAGAACAGCGACTCTCTATTTTGAGCGCTGCCGTTGTCGTTTACGGCTGATTTTTTTATATCTTCCACGGCCTCATCCACCGAGGGCGCCGTGATGGACAAGACTTTGCGCGCTTCTGCTTCGTCGCCTTTGTAGAGCAACAACCACCGCGGTGTTTCGGGCGTGAGGAGCATTAAAAAAGAAAAAATCACGGACGGAATCGCCACAATGCCAAGCATCCAGCGCCAATCGTTGTCACCAAAACCGTCAAACAAATAGTTGGACACGTAGGCAATCAAGATGCCGAAAACGATGTTGAATTGAAAAGAAATCCCCATGCGTCCACGGTATTCAGGCGGCGCAATTTCGGAAATATAAACGGGTGCGACGACCGACGACGCGCCAATGCTCAAACCGCCGATGAAGCGAAAAATCATGAAAAGGTTGACATCTTGCGCCAAAGCCGCGCCAACGGCCGAGACAAAAAAGAGAATGCCAATCCACAGGAGCGTTGGTTTTCGCCCAAATTTGTCGGCGGGAATACCCCCAAAAGCGGCGCCGAAAATGGTGCCGTACAACGCCGTTGCGACGGTGAAACCCAAGCTGAGTTTGTCCAAATGCCACAGTTTTTCGATGTCGCCCACGGCACCCGAGATAACGGCCGTGTCCAGACCGAAAAGAAAACCGCCCAGTCCGACGGTGATTGACCAGAGTAATAGCTTGCTATTCATTGTTTTATAGTTGTTAAAAATTTAAAATTGATTTTTCTTATTTTATAAGGTGACAATAGTTTCTTTAACTTGACGACTCTTGCACGATGAGTGTAGTCGCCAAATGCACTTGAATTAATGGGTTTTTATGCGTTTCTATTTTGGCAATCAGTGCCAAAGTGGCTTGTCTGCCGAGTTCCTCAATCGGTTGCTTCACGTGCGTGATGCTCGTTTCAAAAAGGTCGTAAGCGTCGGTTTCATCAAAGGCGACGACGGCAATTGTTTGCGGGACTTTTATTTTTTTGTTTTTCAAACATTTTAGTCCGCTAACCGCCAATTTATTAGAAGCAAAAAGGACGGCATCAATCGGCGGATTTAGTTGCAATAAATACGTGAGGCGCGCTTCGATTTCCAATGGATTGTGTTCGAGATTGACGGCTTGAATAAGCACTTTGTTCTCTTTTATCTTCTTTTTTTTCAACGCCGCTTGGTAGCCGCGCGTGCGTTCGTTCAAGTGAAAAAGCGGGGTATCGTAGTTAATTAAGGCTATGTTTCGGTGTCCATTGTCCAATAAATGCGCGGTTGCCTCAAAAGCAGCGGCATAATTGTCAATCGCAACGTAATTAAACGCTTGGTTTGGAAAATAACGGTCGATAAGCACGAAAGGGACGCCTTTGGCTTCCAATTCTACTAAAAACGCGTCTGAATCCGCAACGGGCGCGATGATAAAACCATCAACTTGACGATTAATTAAGGCGTTTATGAGCTTTGTGGATTTCTCAATATTTTCATCAGAACTGCCAAAAACGACGGTATAGCCCCGTTTTTGCGCTTCGTCTTCGATAATACGCGCCATTTGAGACGAATAGGGATTGGAAATGTCGGCAACAATCAAACCGAGTGTGAAGCTCTTTTGGAGTTTCAAACTCTTCGCAATGTGATTTGGTTGATAATTCAAATCTTTGGCAACTTGCCTAATTTTATCGGCAACTTCGCGGCTGATGCGGTTTTCTTTTTGCTTGTTTAAGACGTAAGAAACCAAAGCAATAGATACGCCTACTTCTTGTGCGATGTCTTTTAGTCCGATGCGTTTTTTTATTTCCATAGAACAAAAATAGATAGATTAATCGTTTAAACAAAATTCTATTTGGTAAATTTTGGAAAATAGTTCATTTTTGATAAGTTTCCGAAACGTGAACACCGCTTACGTAGTCGGTAACTTTAGTTGCCGCGATAACTTACGCGGCAACTAAAGTTACCGACTACAAATAAATTTGCGTAGCAAACGCCTGAAAATATTGTTACCTTTGCGCGCTTGAAAACGACATTTTGGGACTATTTACACGTCAAAGATTGTCGCAAACCACTTTGCCCGAAGAAGAATCGGGATGCCGTAAGGACGTCATATACTGAGGGGTCCTTTTTTGAAAGTGTTTCATTGAATTTTACTGTTTAACAAATAAAATAAGAAAAAATGGATTATAATAATGCACCAATTGAGAAGTTGCGGTACTTCATGAGCAAGCAAAAAGGCGAGCTTGCCGTCGTTTTTGACATTGGCACAAAGGCAATTAGGGTGTTGATTACGCCCGTTGACGTACCGACGACGGCGGAAGAATGGTTTGCGCACGATACTTTTTTTAACCAAAGCGAGATGCCGCAATTGGGTGAAGAATTGCTCAATTCGGACGTGTTATCCGTGGATAACGCGAATCCTGCGTTGAAAAAAATTGTTAATTTTATAAATCTCTACCTTAATGAGCTGAGGAAAGCCAATCGTATTAAAGAAGAAAATATTTCGGCAATCGGAACGGCGGTTTTTCGTTGGATGAAAAATAAGGATGAAGTCGTCAATTATATAAAAGAAAAAACTAAAGTTACGGTCAATATTTTGCTCAAAAAAGATGAAGCACTTTTGTCGCTCATCGGCGTGCAGCACACCTACGATTTTAAAAGAGTAGAGACGGTTCCGACGACCAAAAAGGAGGCGATTTTGTTGATTGACCAAGGTGGCGGGTCAACGGAAATTTCGTATTTTATGACCGATAATACGCAGGAAACCTTCGTTGATTCAATAGATGCTTTGGGGACGGTGGTGCTTCAAAATCATTTTTTCACGTTGGAAGATTCAGGAAGACAGGCCAGCGCGTCGGCGAATACAACGCCGATTCCGCAACAATTTGCCCATCTTTTGGCGTATATTAAGGAGAAAACCGACGAATGGCAAGGGTTTGACGCCTTGAAAAAGCAAAAAGATTTGACGATTCACGCCTACGGAATGGGCAGCGCTTTGCCGACGGATAGCAATTTTAGAAGCCATAACGCGGCGTTTACATTGGAAGATATTGCGGATATTTATAAAGGGAAATTGACAAAAGCGGCGCGGGATTTTAAGGAAACACGGCAACTCTACGAAGCCGTGGTTGAAGAAGCGCAGCAAGACAAAAGACGCTATCGGGAAGAATTGTCGGCGATGTACGGCTTGCCCGTATATGAAAATTTACTCAACCGATTTGGGATTAAGGACATCCGATTTGCGGGTTTTGGCTTGCGTTACGGCGCTTTTGTTGCCAAATATCACCTCGGATTGGACCTTTTTGCGTTGCCCGATGCCGCCAAAAGACACGCTAATCCCGACTTCAAAGCGCACGAAGAGTTGAAAGAAGCCTTGGAACAAGTGAATAAAAAAGTGGACAGTTTAGCCCAAAGAATTGACGAAGCGCGCGCTTTGGAGAAAGATACGGGGCAGCTAAAAATGTCCTTGATGGATGCGTGGGACGAGCGTGACGCGATTGAGGAAAAAATGGCGAATAGATAAAAAATTGCGCGCATTGAGCGTTGGAAACACATTTTTGACACCTTTCAACGCTTAATTCGCATAAGTTGTCAAACCTCACGACGCTTTCTTCGCATTATAAAAAAATCAAATAAAGCCACCACGAAAATGCCAATTGTGTACATCACAAAAT
This sequence comes from Saprospiraceae bacterium, assembly GCA_043764555.1. Taxonomy (GTDB): domain Bacteria; phylum Bacteroidota; class Bacteroidia; order Chitinophagales; family Saprospiraceae; genus JAAFJT01. The sequence continues at coordinate 616 of JAYUKJ010000248.1, read as the reverse complement.
CGCTCCATAGAAAACCGAAACCCAATATTAAGCCACCTAAAGTCGTGTGTCTCAATGCGTTAAGTCCTTCGGATTGATTGAGTTGACTGATTTCGATGGCGTAGCAAAACGCCAAAGCAGCAACAACGGCTGATTTTATTTTTGCCGAAGGCAATAAAAATCTGAACCCTAAATAAATCATACCCGCCCAAATGGCGTCACCAACGTAGTCATGAATAAAATCGCCCCCCTCAGTATAACGCCTCGACAATAAGCCGACGAGCAAAGCAATTAGGGTAAGGGCAAAATAGTGTAAACGACTCATAAGCTGAATAATTTATGCTCAATTAGGCGCTGCAAAAGCACGAGAATTGGGCAGTGAAACAAGGATAAATAGCCCATTTTCGTAAAATCGAGCCTGAGTTTCTTTACAAATAGTGACCTTGAGGTTTCAACAGGACCCCTCAGTATAAATCCGATTTTAGCGTGTTTTGGGAATAATTTCAGACGTTAAAATTAGAACTTACGTTTCGCTGATTTCTTCCCTCGATAAAAAGAATTGTTATTTTTGCGTATGAAAGTAGAGCGCATTGATGACCTCCCTATAATCTTCTCCAAATTACGTGATTTGGGGATA
>JAYUKJ010000247.1:0-1438 GCA_043764555.1 Saprospiraceae bacterium | reverse complement strand
AAATGAAGGGCAATTCAGGCGTTTTTCTGCAAGAACGCTATGAAGTTCAGGTGTTGAACAGCTATAAAAACACGACTTACACGAACGGTCAAGCGGGCGCGATTTACAAACAAACGCCGCCGATGTTCAACGCTTGCCGTCCGATGGGCGAATGGAATAGCTACGATATTATATACACCGCGCCGCGTTTCCGCAAAAATGGCTCGTTGGAACAGCCGCCAAAAGTGACCGTTATTCACAACGGCATTATCGTTCAAAACGCGACGGTTATTCAAGGCTCTACGGAGTATATTGGGTCACCTAAAAATCTCGCGCACGCAAAAGGCGCCATCAAATTGCAAGACCACGGCAATGCGGTGAGTTTCCGCAATATTTGGATTCGGGAATTATAGCCGCATTGCGGAACTGTAACTGTAACTGTATTTGCTAATTCATTCGCACCCGTAACTGCGCGTTCATTCGCAAAAGCCAGCAATTTCCGCTTTGGGATTTTCGGGCGAATAAATTCGACCGTTATTGATAGAAAACATCAGAATTTTAATCTTTAAGTGGCGTTTTGGCGGCAAAATCAATAGCGAGCAAATTTATTCGCCCGTCTTAAAAGCCAAAGCGGAAACTGACTTGCCGAAGCAAAAAAGTCTTGTAAATCGCTGATTTACAAGACTTTATCTTTTACTAAGTTTATTACGTAATAAACTTAATAAAGTATTTTAGTTAATGAAATAATTAACTTATTGGTACTTTCGTAAATTTAGTGGTAAGCTGAAATTATTCTATTTTAGTCAATGCTAATCTTAGGAAGATTGAAGGAATCCTATGGGATGAACAGAAAGTTTATTGTTATGTGAATTAAGAGTTGAAAACACATTTTTAACAACGTCTAACACGAATTTTAGCGAATTACACGAATTTCTTTTCCTGCTTTCGTTCTAAGTATTAATGTTTATTTTTATAATAATGCAATTTTGAGTAGAAAATTCGTGTAATTTGTTAAATTCGCCTAAAATTCGTGTTAAAAGCGTCGTTTCAACTCTTAATTCGCATTTGTTATAAAATTGAGCCTGTTCAGTCAAAAAATGTCTAAAATTCCCGAAGGGAATATATGTTTGTAGGAAAATTAAGGCGTGTTTTATACAATCCCGAAGGGATTATATGTAAAAATTGTATTGTTATTACATATAATCCCTTCGGGATTAACTAAATGTCGCTTGTACTTTTTCTATAAACATATATTCCCTTCGGGAATTTTAGTCTTTTTTTAACTTAAATCGCGGATTTTCGATTGAAAGTTTATAACAATAAGATTTCTGTTCATTCCATAGGATTGAAGGAATCTTCCTAAGATTAATCTCAAATTCTGCGTTTAATGTATCTTAGTAAGCCTCCTTCTGGCTTACTAAGATTGGCAACTCACTAAATTTACGAAAGTGCCAACTTA
>JAYUKJ010000246.1:0-4772 GCA_043764555.1 Saprospiraceae bacterium | reverse complement strand
CTTTGTTTGAGACGACGGCTTTTTTGATGGGGCAACACATGGCTTACGCGGCAATGAGCGATGTACCCGTACCACCTATGCCCGCTCGCGTGAGTGCTTGGTCTATTTATCGGACGTTTGATGCATCGGATGGCGATAAAGTCTTCATTGGCATCATTTCAGAGAAACATTGGGAACGGTTTTGCGCTGCTTTTGAGCGCGCGGATTGGTTCACAGATGCCCGTTTGGCTACCAATAATAAGCGGATTGAAGCGCGTGTTTGGCTTTTGCCCGATGTGGAACGGACGATTTCGCAGTTTTCTAAAGCCGAAATCATCCGTCGTTGCGAAGCGGCTGATATTCCCTTTGCACCAATTGCGACGCCCGAAGATTTGTTCAACGACCCGCAACTCAATGAAGGTAACAGTTTGTTAGAAACAACGTTGCCCGATGGCACAGTGACTAAATTGCCCAAATTTCCGCTCGAATACGGCGATGCTGAACAAGTTTTGACGATGAATCCACCAAAAATAGGAGAGCATACGGTGGAAATTTTGAAAGAAGTAGGTTTCTCAGACAGTCAGATTGATACTTTTTTGAAAAACAACATCGTGAAATCTTAAAAAGGGACCCCTCAGTATAAATGCTTTTTCTAACTCTTTTTACCGTGTAAACAATGTAAACTTTATATTTTATTACCTGTTAAACATTGTTTACAAAGTAATTGAGGTTTAATAAGTATCTTTTAATGTATCGACAATCAAATCGTTAAACTAAAATCGGCGATTGAAGCCGTTTGACTATTAAAATGAAAAACCTACAAATTCACCTCATTGACCGCCCGCAAGGCTTGCCAACTTTGGACATTTTCAAAGCAATCGAAACCGAAGTGCCGCCGCTTCAAGATGGGCAATTGCTTATCAAAAATCATTATATCTCACTCGACCCCGCAATCCGCGGATGGATGAATGCGGGGACGACTTATATTCCGGGCATGGCGCTCAACGCTCCAATTCGCGCGTTCACTTTGGGGGAAATAGTCGATTCTCAAAATGCGGATTTTAAAGTAGGGATGTTTGTGAGTGGCTTGTTGGGCGTTCAACAATACGCAATTTCCGACGGCAAAGGCTTGTCAAAGGTGAATATTTTGATAGGGAAACCGTCTTGGCATCTCGGCATTTTGGGTATGCCGGGCATGACGGCTTACTTTGGTTTGCTCGAAAAAGGGCAGCCGAAAGCGGGAGAAACGGTGTTTATCACGGGTGCGGCGGGTATTATTGGCACAACGGTCGGGCAAATTGCCAAGCTAAAAGGTTGCCGCGTGGTCGGAACGGCGGGCAGCGATGAGAAATGTGCTTACCTGAAATCAATCGGTTTTGACGTTGTGATTAATTACAAAACCGAAGATATTGCGGCGCGACTTGCGGCTGATTGTCCCGAAAAAATCTCAATTGTCTATGATAATGTCGGTGGTGACCAACTTGATATTGGTTTGGCGCATTTGGCACTTGGGGCGCGGGTCGTGATTTGCGGCGCGATTTCACAATATAATAATGCGTCGATTCAAGGTCCGAAAAACTACATGAAAATCGTCACCGCGCGGGGTTACATCACGGGCATCATCGTTTTTGATTACTTAAATCGCTATCCTGAAGCCGTTTCGCAGATTTCAGACTGGCTTACTGAGGGGTCTATCGAGACGAAGGAAGACATTTATGAAGGGATTAAATCGTTTCCGTCGGTCTTGTTGAAATTGTTTTCAGGAGAAAATTTCGGGAAACTGCTGATTAAGATTTGATAACGACTTCGTTTTACCATTAAATTTTATAGTGATGAATTTTCAACTAAAAAAAATCCAAGAAATAGTCGTTATCACCGCTGATTTGCGCGGAATGGTCGATTTGTTTTGTGAATATGGTGGATGGGGACACTTTTCCGTTGGTAAAACAGACCCCTCAGTATTAGCCGCTTGGCAGCTGCTTGACGAGGCTTCGGCGACGGAAGCGTTGGTTCAATACATGGACATTCCGTTTGGGCGCATTCGTTTTGTTCAAATTACGGGCGTCAAACAAGAGAAAATGCGCCCCGCCACGAAGATTTGGGATACGGGCGGCATTGCCGATATTGACATTCGTGTAAACGATATTTACAGTGTTTACAACGACTTAACCGACCGCGGTTGGTCGGGTGCCGCCGAGCCGATGGCGTTGCCGATTACCGCTTTTACGATTGATGAAGCCTTGGTGTCAAACGCTGATTCAATGATGATTGCTTTGGCAAAACGGTATTTTCCACCGCTTGATTTGGTGAAAGGTAAGCAATTTGCAAGTCATATTTACTTATCGGCAATGGTCGTTCGGGATTTGGCAATTGGCACCGATTTTTTTACGCAAAAACTTGGTTTTCAATTGGTTAACGATGGTTTATCCGTCGAATTTCCGCCAAATGCGCCAACTAATTTTGGTGTGCCACACAATTTTTCAGACCAATTTCAATTCGTTTTGAGTTTGTATTCGCCCGACGGGACGCGCGACACAATGTGTGAATGCATTGAAATCAAAGGCTTGACGGGACACGATTATTCGAGCCGTTGCGCGCCGCCGAATCGCGGTATTTTGAGTTATCGAGTAGAAGTTGTAAACATTGTAAATTATTTAAACTTTGTAACAAATAATGGCGTTGAGCCGATTGTTGCTTTGTCAAAACAACGGTGGGGTGGGGTAGGACTTGTGCAGTCTTTTATTGTTGAGAGTCCCGACGGTGCTTGGGTTGAATTTTTTGAAGTCGAAAGATAGGACTCCTCAGTATAAACCCAAAAAAGCCACGTTTCGGAGTCGAAACGTGGCTTTTTGGGGTTTATACTGAGGGGTCCTTGTTTCGGCTTCTTTTGTATCAAAAAATCAAGAATATAATATAGAATTATGTTTTTGACTACTACATAAATCAACACAAGTTATTGAATCTTATTTTACTTTTGTTTTTTTAAATTTCTTCATCAATCAAAACATATTACCTATGAAAGACTTTGGTAAGTTCTTATCTTCTCAAGACCCTAATGAAATGTCTGCTTCAATGTTTGAAACAATGGCAAGAGATAACATTAAGGATTTTCTTCAATTTTTCAGAAAAGACTATTACGAAAAAATTGATTTTGACAAAGGCTGCACGTTTTTAGACGAAGCACTGCCACATTTTGTTCCACTGCACTACAGGAAGCGCAAGGATGCCCTCAACCTTTTTGTCAAAGCGACGCTTAAAAAAGGCGGTATTTGTCACTTTTTGATTCACACAATTTTTACGATGGAAAAAGGTGAAATTCAAGTTGGCATCGCCGATGTGCCTGATAAAGCCATGAAAGCGTATCAGAAAGCAAAAGACAGCGGCCAACTTGAACCTAAAAAGGAATACACGGACGACAATCAATGCACCGTTTGTGGACGCACTGACCTGCCTCTGACCATCACCATCAACGCCAGCACGATGACCAAAAAGACAATTTGCTCCGTCTGTATGCACAACGGTGGACCAAGTGGACAAACAAAGAAAAAAGTTAATTTGAAAAAATTGGACGAAGAAATCGCCGATTATGAGAAATTGGCTAAAAAATACGAAGAAATGATAAAAGAGATGCCCGAAACGCCTAAATTACCTGCGGCGTTAGCGCAATATGCCATGACACCTTTGAGTAACTATAAGTCAATTCAAGCCATTCTTGGCGACCTTCGCGCTCAACGTATGGCAGCTATGACGGATATGAATAGCGAAGTCCGATTAGAATATGAGCTGAAAAAATCGCTCGCTGCGGAAGATTATGAACAATCGGCAGTCATTCGGGACAAGCTCAATAAAAAGAAGAAAGGAAAATAGGCAACTCCACTCGGCTTCATAAAACGATAAACAGCCTTGAAAACGTCGGTTTTCAAGGCTGTTTATCGGTTTTATGCTGAGAAAAGTCTTGCTGGCGCTGAGAGTTAGTTTTGACGTGCAGCGCGTGCGGTTTTTCAAAACCGATACAGTAACTATAAACGGCGTCTTTGACGCGCTTAAGCTGCACTATTTTTTGCATCGAACGAGACCCCCTCAGTATAGACGCCGTTTCTCGCTTCAAAACAAGTGAAAAACGGCGTTTACATTTGTGGGACACCTATCTTTGTGGTTGTTAAAGCCAAGATATTTCAAGAGGCGTCAAAGCCGTATTTAATAGTGCGTATTGCTTTTGAAAAAGGGTATGAGCCGCGCTCACTTGCCCGATGGTGCTTGGGTTGAGTTTTTTGAATGTGTTTAGTCATCTAATGATTTGTTGGAACCCAAGAACGCGTTGGCTCGTGAGGTTTTTTAAAACCGATACGTACTATTCTCTGCGTCTCCGACACGCGTAAGCTGCCTTACTTTTTGCATCGAATAGGACCCCTCAGTCATACTTACAGTGAGCGCATTTTGCGCCAATGAAGCCGAAGGCATCATATAAAAACCATTTTTGGTGTTTGTCAACGTCGGCACCGTTTTAAACCTCATATCATCAACTCGGCGCTTTTTGTCATTCAGGTGGAATCTTGTCGTTGTACGCTATTATACATGAAACGGAGTAAAATCCTGCTTTTATAGACAGATAGTTTTTAGATATCTTAGGAAGATTCCTTCAATCTTCCTAAGATTTTGCTTCAAACCCGAATTTTAGTAAGCCAAAAGGAGGCTTACTAAGATGAAACAAGATGAAACAAGATGAAACAAGATGAAACAAGATGAAACAAGATGAAACAAGATGAAACAAGATGAAACAAGATGAAACAAGA
>JAYUKJ010000245.1:0-1438 GCA_043764555.1 Saprospiraceae bacterium | reverse complement strand
TTTTAGGGTTTACAATAAAGTTAACCTAAAATCGGCGAAAATACTGAGGGGGTATCTGCAAAATTTCAGAAACGCCCCTACCCTATCTTTATGGTTTTATTATTTTATGGTTTTAGGGTTTGTAATAAATCAATCTAAAATCGGCGCAAATACTGAGGGGTATCTGCAAAATTTCAGAAACGCCCCTACCCTATTTTTATGGTTTTATTATTTTATGGTTTTAGGGTTTATAATAAAATCACGCTAAAGTAATAAAACCATAAAAATAGGGTAGGAGCGTTTCTGAAATTTTGCGGATACCCCCTCAGTATTTGCACCGATTTTAGCGTGATTTTATTACAAACCCTAAAACTATAAAGTAATAAAACCATAAAAATAGGGTAGGAGCGTTTCTGAAATTTTGCAGATATCCTCTCAGTATTTACGCCGATTTTAGGTTAAATTTATGGTAAACCATAAAACCATAAAGTAATAAAACCCTAAATATTACTTTATTTTTCGCGTATCCATATCGGCTTTTATGAGCCGTGCGATGTAATCTTTCATGGAAACACCCGACTCAACGGAGTAAAACTTGACCGCTTTGTACATCTCCATTGGTAAATCCATGCTCACTTTTTTGATGTCCATTGTTGTTTTGACGGGTTCGGGTGTTGGCTCAGGTTCTTCAATAATCGCCACAGGTTCTGGCGATTTATGGATTTGCTCAACTGCTTTTGCCAAAATCGTTTGGGTGTTGCTGCTTGAAGGCACAACGATTTGTGGCTTGCTTGGTAGCCCTAAATTGGACATATCGAATTTATCTTTTTTCATGCTGCTGCTGTTTTTACACCGTTTTTACACCGTTTTTACTAAGTTATTTTTTTCTGCGATTGCCAAAATTTCTTTTGTGAGGCTAATCATTTCCTCTCTTGCTTTAGGGTCGGTACTTTCGATAACGCCTTTTCCGTCAATTGCCGTTTCGATGTAAGCCGCCCTCTTGTTGATAGTTGTCTCCAAAACGGGAATCTCAAAACTTTGGATGGCTTCCTTCATGCGTTTATAGACGTTTCCGTTTGCGGAGAACTGATTTATCAGAAAATAGGCAGGTATGTCGCCCCGATAAATTTTTGCTTGCTCATAACGGCTAAAAAACGGTTGCATGGCGCGATAGTCATGTGCGCTCGCTAAAATTGGGATAATGAGGATATCGCTTGCGATGATAATCCCCGTTGTCATCTCAGAAAGCGAAGGCGTGCCGTCAATGATAACGACCTCATAATCCTTGTGCAGATAGTCCACTGTTTTCGCCAATGCCTTCACATCAATAATTCCGACAACCGTAATCGGCGGCAAGTCTGCACTTCTCACACCCGACCACGCCAAAGAGTTTTGGTTTTCGTCGGTGTCAATAATGCACGTTTTAAAGCCCATTTGTGCGAAACAAACCGCTAAATTT
>JAYUKJ010000244.1:0-4780 GCA_043764555.1 Saprospiraceae bacterium | reverse complement strand
TGCCGACGGACGCGTTAAGCACGGGTTTTGCCGCAGGACGCAACATTTTGGTGTGCATTCAACTCAACGGCGGCAACGACGGATTGAACACGTTTATTCCCTACGATACCTCCCCCTATTTTGACCTCAGGAAGTCCATTGCGATTCAAAAAGACCAAGTTTTGAAGTCGGCAACGGGCGGCATGGGTTGGCATCCGATTATGAAGGGTTTTGCGGAAATGCAACAAGCGGGTCACTTGTCGGTCATTCAAAACGTCGGTTATCCGAACCCAAATCGGTCGCATTTTCGGAGCATGGAAGTGTGGCAAACGGGGTCTTCGAGCAACGAATATTTGAGCAACGGCTGGCTTGGTCGCTATCTCGACGCGACTTGCAAGGGCGACGACCCACTTGGCGCTTTAAATATCGACAATATTGATAATTTGGCGCTGCGTGGTTCGCAAAGTCACGCCTTGACCATGACCGACCCGCAGCGTTTTGAGCGTCAATTGAAGGTCTTGAAAGAAGACCACGACGACCCAATTAACGAAAACCCGAACCTCGATTTCGTTAGAAAATTGATGATTGGCGCGTTTGATGGCTCGGGACAAATCAAAACGGCGTTGGAAAAATCCAAAAATGAGACCCCTCAGTATCCCAAGCATGGATTGGCTCAAAACCTATCTTGGATTGGCCGAATGATAAAAGGCGGCTTGCCAACGCCCGTTTTCTACACAGGTTTGGGCAGTTTCGATACGCACGCGGGACAACTCGGCAAGCATCAAAGTCTGTTGAAAGAACTCTCAGAATCGGTCAAAGCGTTCTATGAAGATATGCTCTCGGCGGGACTTTTGGGCAACGTGACGGTGATGATTTTTAGCGAATTTGGCCGCCGCGTCAAGGACAACGGCAGCGGTACCGACCACGGCGCAGCAGCACCCGTTTTCATAATTGGCGGCAACAATTCAGGTAAAATCGTTGGAAATAACCCAAATTTGACGGATTTAATCAATGGGGACTTAAAACATCAATTCGATTTCAGAAGCGTTTACGCAACGATTTTAAAGGAGAAAATGGGCGTTGACCCGTCAAAAGCGGGCATTGTGCAGGAAACCGTGAAGGGTTTATTTTAAGACGTGACCAACATCAGTTTAAATTTTGCGCTTTTTAAAATTTTATTAGAAAAAGAGGACCCCTCAGTATGGAAGCGACTTTTTGCCCAAAAATGAGTGGAAATGGCTTTCATACTGAGGAGTCCTCTTTTGTCAAAAAACAGCTCAATATTACTTAATATTTTTATTGTATGAGAAAATAAAAATTATTTCATAGAACATATTGTTTGCTAAAAACGCTTTATATTTGTGGTGTAAAACTTATTTTAAAACAAAATCTTACACTCTGCTATGAAAAAACGCCGCACACGACAGCATATAATTGAAGGTTTAGGACTCAACCACATCGAAAGGCAAATTTTGCTTTCGGGCAATGTTTTAAGACGTTTTTCAGATAATGATTACGGGTATGATGGCATGATTGAAACGTTTAATAAACTTGGTGAAAGGCAAAACCAAGTTATGATGATTCAATTAAAATCAACTGATGGGATTCAACAATCACCTCAAAACGGTGGCTTTATCGTTGATTTGTCAAGACGTGATTTGGAACTTTGGTTGAAAAATGACTCTCTTGTTTTACTTATTTTATACGATGCCCAAGCCGAAGTCGCATATTTTGTTGATTTACAAACCTATTTCAACGAAAATAGGCTTAGTTTAAAAAATGTCCGTAAATTTGTGAGGATTTACCTTCCACCTCAACCGATTTTCGATAAAATCGCAATTCAAGAATTGCAAAAAAAGTAAATAATATGAAACCATTTTCAAGAATTTTTATTGATGTGCCCGTCACGTATGGTGAATTGATTGAGGTACTAACGAAGTTGGGCTATCGCCAAGAGGTTGACGGTAAAGGCTACCGTTATGTCAATGATAAGTATGATTCTTATCTACTTCTTCGCGCTGCGTCACCTGATGAAATGCTGGAAAAAGCGTATGCTGCTGCTTATTCCTCTCTGTTGTACGGCAAAGGTGTGATAAAAGAAGAAGAAAGCCTTATTCACAAAATTCAAAAAAATAGACTTAAAAAGAGTAAGAAAAGCGAGAAAACTGGGCAAATTTCGGCTTAATTTTTCTATTTTTCATCTTTATACTGAGGGGTCTCTTTCGTTGGAAAGAGACCCCTCAGTATAAAATCACTTTTCGACCTCTACAAACGGCGGAATCAACTTATAAACTATCGGCGTAACAATCCGCGACAATAAAGTTGAACTAATCAAGCCGCCAATCAAGACCAAAGCAAGCGGCGATACCAACGGATTTGGATTCACCGCAATTGGCAATAAACCACCGATAGCCGTTAAAGAAGTCAGGACAATCGGCAAAAAACGGACTTCACCCGCTTCTCGAATTGCATCATCTAACGACCGACCCTCGGCACGTAATTGATTCGTAAAATCAACCAACAAAATCGAGTTCTTGACCTCAATACCCGCCAAGCCAATGAATCCCAAAATCGCCACAAACGACATCGGATTGCCCGTCAACCACAACGCCATAACGCCGCCGATGACGCCCAAAGGAATGACCGACAAAACAATCAAAGTGCCTTTAAATGTCTTGAACTCGAGGACTAAAATGGCGATAAATAAGAAAATTGTCATAATCACAACCGTTCCAAATCCACCAGAAAAGGCTTCTTTTTGCGTTTCGGCTTCGCCCGCAAATTGGTAGTTGTACCCCGCAGGCATCCGCATTTGTGCCAATTTTGGCGTGATTTCTTTCAAAACATCGTTCGATAACACGCCTTTTTTGAGAAAAGCTGTCACTTTCGCAAACCGATTTTTGTTCAAGTGATTGATGTTCGCGGGTGAGGTTTCAAAAACCAAATTGGCAACTTGCGCCAACGGAATCGGCGTGCCAATTGCATTGTTGACATACAGATTTTCAAACACTTGAAGCGCCGCAAAACGGTCTTTCGGCACGCTAATCCGCATCGTAAAATCGGCGCCGTCGTCGTCGCTAAATTTGCCAATATCCAAACCCGAAACGGCGAGTCGCACCGTTTTATCTATATCAGCGGTCAAAATGCCGAGCGTTCGCGCTTTTTCTTTATTGATGTTGACCTTCAAATCGGTCTTCAATAAATCCAATTCGTTGCCCACATAAATCGTGTTTTCGGAGCTACTCAAAATCTGTTGAACTTGGCTCGAAAGCGTGCGCAAAGTGTCCAAATTATCGCCAAAAATACGGATGTAAACGGGTGCTTCAATTGGCGGACCTTGCTCAAAATCTTTGATTTCTACTTTGGCATCTACGAAATTGGCGAATTTATTTTGCAAATCCACAATCACCGCTTGCTTGTCTTTTTGCGAAGATTCGGGCGCAATTTGCACGAAAATTTGGGCAAAATCGGCTTTTTCACGGCGTTGAATAATGTTGTAATAAATCCGTGGATTGCCTTTTCCGACGTTTGATGTGTAAAATTTCACTTCGGGCGTACCCCTCAGTATATCCTCGATTTTTCGCGTAATGCGGTCGCTTTCCAACAAATTTGATTGAGTCGGCATCTTCACATTTATCATAAAAATTGGCTTTTCCGACGTTGGGAATATCTTAAAACCAATGACTTTAAAAAGCATAAACGACGCACCGAAAAGCATAAACGATACAATCAAAGTCAATTTTGGCCACTTCAAAGCGCGTTCCAACAGCTTGGTATAGCTGCCACTTATGGCACGTTTTAGTAATCTGAGGAAGATATTGCCTTCGGGATTTTCATGGTGTTTCAAAAACCGACTCGACAAAAATGGCACGACCGTGAGCGAAACAATCATCGAAGCAAAAATGGAGCAAACTATCGCCGTCGGCAAGCTGCGAATAAATTGACCCGACGACCCGGGGAGAAAAAGCAACGGCATAAACGCAATCATCAGCGTCGCCGTGCAACCCAAAACCGCGAGTCCGATTTGCTTGGTGCCGAGGATTGCCGCATCGAGTTTTGAATGTCCTTCGCGGAGCCAACGTTCGATGTTTTCAACCACCACAATCGAGTCGTCAACGAGTAAACCGAGCGCCACTACGAAGCCGACAATGCTCAATTGATTGAGTGAAAATCCAAATGCGTTCAAGCCAATTAAACCCAAAGCCAACGACAACGGAATTGAAATCATCACTATCAACGACGCCCGCGTTCCCAACGGAATGAGCGTAATCAAAACGAGCAAAATGGCAATCATAAAGTCTTTTCCAAGCGCGCCAAGTCGCCGAGCCACATTTTCGGACTGGTCAAAAATCTTGATAAATTTGATATTTTCGGGTAATTTTTGCTCAAATTCGGCAAAGATTGGCGTGTAATCGGCTTTAGTTTGAGAAATATTGTAGCCTTCTTTTTGCGCCGCATTGACCAAAACGCAGCGATGCCCATTGACCCGCGTAATGTGTTTTTCTTCTTCGTAACTAAAATTCACATTCGCAATATCGCGTAAATACGTGATTTTTCCATTAGAATTATTGAAGACAACCGTCGCTGCGATGTCTTCCAAACTCGTAAATTTCCCACTCGTTTTGACGTTAAAAGTGTGGTCAGAAATCGTCAAACTACCGCCTGGAATATTGGCGGCTTCACTCTGAATACTGCCGACGACCGTGCTTAGGGGAATCCGCAATTGCGCCATTTTATCGAGTCGCAAGTCAATTTTAATGATTTCTTCGGGGCAACCAAACAGCGTCACTTCCTTCAAAGA
>JAYUKJ010000243.1:0-1441 GCA_043764555.1 Saprospiraceae bacterium | reverse complement strand
TCGAACATTTGATGCCGTTGAAACATTTTGAGTTTTATAACCATGATGTGTCAAAATTTGTCCATGTTCCGGGTGATTTGCACTACATTTTGCACTTTGCATCACCTGCAAGCCCAATTGACTATCTACAAATGCCGATTCAGACCCTAAAAGTAGGGTCTTTGGGTACGCATAATTTGTTGGGTTTGGCAAAAGCAAAAGGCTCGCGTTTTATGATTGCTTCAACTTCCGAAGTGTATGGCGACCCGCTTGTGCATCCACAAGTTGAGGAATATTGGGGCAATGTGAATCCGATTGGACCACGTGGCGTTTACGACGAAGCCAAGCGTTTTCAAGAGGCAATTACGATGGCTTACAACCGTTTTCACGGTGTTGAAACGCGCATTATCCGCATTTTCAACACGTATGGACCACGGATGCGGGTCAATGACGGTCGCGTTTTGCCCGCGTTTTTCTCGCAAGCGATTCGTGGAGAAGGCTTGACAATTTTCGGCGATGGCACGCAAACGCGCTCTTTCTGCTACGTTGATGACTTGGTGGAAGGCATTTATCGCTTGTTGCTGTCCGATTATGACCAACCCGTCAATATTGGCAATCCGAGCGAAATCACGATGTTGCAATTTGCGGACGAAATCATGGCTTTGGTGGGTAATCCAAAAGCGCACATTGATTTCCGCCCGTTGCCAACCGACGACCCGAAACAACGGCAGCCCAACATCACTAAAGCGCGTGAAATCTTAGGTTGGGAACCTAAATTTAACCGCGAACAAGGTTTGGCATTGACTTACGAATATTTCAAGAAAGCCGTTAAAGTGGATTAAAATATGTCGCTTTATCGAGTTAATTCATTGATATTTAAGCACTTAGATTGGGCGACTTTTAGATAGTTACCCAATCTTTTTGCGTTTTAAGGCTAAATTTTATTTTAGTTAAAAAACCAAATTGTATCACGGACTTCAATCCGTGAACGTTTAAAATTGTATCACGGACTTCAGTCCGTGAACGTTTAAAATTGTATCACGGACTTCAGTCCGTGAACACGCTAAAAAATATTCACGGACTGAAGTCCGTGATACAAACTGAAAAATAACATGAATTTCAAGAAAACAATACTCATCACGGGCGGTGCTGGCTTTATTGGTTCGCACGTTGTCCGCCGTTTTGTCAACAAATATCCCGATAATCTCATCGTCAATCTCGACGCTTTGACCTATGCGGGCAACTTGGATAATCTGCGCGATATTGAGGACAAACCGAATTATGCTTTTGAAAAAGGCGATATTATTGACGCCGATTTTATTCAAGCATTGTTTGAAAAATACCAATTCACGGGTGTCATTCACTTGGCGGCGGAAAGCCACGTTGACCGCTCGATTTCTGACCCCATTTTGTTCATCAAAACGAACATCATTGGCACCGTCAATTTGTTGGAATCGGCGCG
>JAYUKJ010000242.1:0-4791 GCA_043764555.1 Saprospiraceae bacterium | reverse complement strand
TGCTGATTGACGATTTGTTTACGTGATGATTGGACGTCGTTTATTTTTATTTTCTAATTTTAAAATCTAAACGTGCCAATTGGTTGTTGTATTTTTGCGGCGCGAAAAACGAATTTTGTTTCGTTAATTTTCTAAATTTTCTAAAATTATGGCAGTAAAACGTAAATCATTTGACGATTGGACAACGCAGGAAGTGCGTTTGACTTTTAATATTGAGCAAGTACCCGCTACCGATTTTTTTAAGAACTGGTTATCGGCTGTTCATCCGCCTAATGCGCATCAAATTCAGTTCATGGAGGCAAAACGTGCCTTGCTTGAACGATTTTATCGAAATTGGAATGAGGATGAGTTAAAATTTCAATTCATTGCTCAAATTGTGGAATTGGTGGATTTGCACGGTAAAAATTATAATATTTTTAGCCAGCGCAATTTATCGGCAGTCGTCAACGGTATTGCTCTGCAAGGGCGGCCCGAAGTGATGATTGCAACGGGGCAAGAAGACCCTTTGCGTCCTTATTTTTTTATTCATGAATACAAACCTTCAAAAAGAGCCGACGAACCACTCGGACAAGTTTTAGCCGCAATGGTCGCCGCACAAGCCCACAATGCCGATGAAAAGCCCGTTTTAGGCTGTTTTGTTATTGGTGCGCTTTGGCAATTTGTTGTTTTACATGGCAATACGTATATGATTAGTTCAACTTATGATGCCACACAAACCAATGATTTACACGCTATTTATGCCGCTATTTATGAAGCGAAATTGTATATTGAAAAGAATGCGAAATAGGGGACCCCTCAGTATAAAAGCCGTTTTGAGCTTAAAAATTGGTAAAAATAAGAAATGATAAGTACAGATATTCTAATTATCGGGGCAGGACCCGTTGGTTTATTCACCGTTTTTGAAGCGGGATTATTGAAAATGCGGTGTCATTTGATTGATGCTTTGCCGCAAGTTGGTGGGCAATTGTCGGAAATATATCCTAAAAAACCGATTTATGACATTCCCGGTTATCCATCCGTATTGGCGGGCGATTTGGTCAATAATTTGATGAAACAAATCGAACCGTTCAAACCGACCTTCACGCTCGGCGAACGGGCGGAAACGATTGAACGCCTCGAAGACGGGAAATTTCGCTTGGTGACGAGCCGAAAAACCGAAATTATTGCGCCTGTTATCATGATTGCGGGCGGTCTTGGCTCATTTGAACCGCGCAAACCGCCGATTGCCAACATCGTCGATTTTGAAGATAAAGGCGTGGAATACATCGTCCGCGACCCTGAATTTTACCGCAACAAGCGCATTGTCATTTCAGGTGGCGGCGACTCAGCTTTGGATTGGTCAATTTTCCTCGCCGATGTTGCGTCAGAATTGACTTTGATTCACCGCCGTTCGGATTTTCGCGGCGCTTTGGATTCAGTCGAAAAAGTCATGCATTTGCGCGATGCAGGACGCATTAAAATTATTACCCAAGCCGAAGTCGTTGGTTTACAAGGCAATAATCACCTCGAAAGCGTCGAAATTCGTCACGATACTGAGGGGGCCCTCATTCGCGAAACCGACCACTTTATTCCGCTCTTTGGCTTATCGCCAAAGCTCGGACCGATTGCGAATTGGGATTTAGCCGTTGATAAAAACGCAATTGAAGTCAATACGGTGGATTATTCGACGAACGTGGCGGGCATTTTTGCGATTGGTGATATTAATACGTATCAAGGGAAATTGAAACTCATTTTGTGCGGTTTTCACGAAGGCACAATGGCGGTTCAGTCGGCATTTAAAATTGTTTTTCCGAATAAAAAATTGTCGTTTAAATACACGACAGTTACGGGAATTGATGGTTTGTAAACGCTCCAACGTCGGCGATGTTTAAAACCTCGCCGACGTTTCAAACGTATTAATCCATTAATAATCAATCATTTATGAAAGAAAATATCACCATCCACGTCATTGACCGCTTCGACAAAACCCACGATTTGGAAGTCCCACTCGACATGGGATTGAGTCTCATGGAAGTCTGCAAAAGCTATGAATTGCCCGTTGAAGCCATTTGCGGTGGCATTGCTTTGTGCGCGACTTGCCAAGTTTATATCGAAAGCAAACACCCATTATCGGAGCCAACGGACGACGAATGGGCAATGCTCGACCAAGCCATGCACGTGCGGGACAACAGCCGTTTGGGTTGTCAAATTAGAATTGAAGAAGATTTGGATGGAATAATTGTGCGATTGGCACCTGAACAAGTTTAAAAAATCAAAAAAAAGGACTCCTCAGTATAAAAGCCGTCCCGTTAGCTAACGGAGGGCTTTTATACTGAGGGGTCCTAAAAATGCCTTCATAGTGGGAACAGAAAAGCCGCCTTGCAGATACGCAAAGCGGCTTTCTGATTTTAAAATAGCACGTTTAAACCCTTATTTCCAAACGCCAATAATTTATTGTTTGACAATTTTAAATGTCTCTTGAACAACACTTGATTTGACGGAAATCATATAAACACCATTCGGTAAATCATTGATTGTCAATTGAATAGTCGCTTGTTGGGCAGTGAGTGTTTGCAATAATTTGCCCGTCATATCGAACAGTTTAATCGTATAATCGCCTTGAATCGTCGTTTCAATAATCACTTTGTCCTTGACTGGATTTGGATAAACTGAGACGTTTTTAGCCGCATTTGACATAACGACACTGACCGTTTTGCTATACGTGAATTGACCATCAACATCCACTTGTTTCAAACGGTAATAGTTCGCGCCTGCGTAAGGTGATTCATCCAAGAATTGATAATTATGCGGTTCAGCCGTTGTGCCATTGCCTTTGATTGTGCCAATTGTTGAAAACAATCTACCATCCGTACTGCGTTGAATATCAAAGCGTTCGTTGCTCTTTTCAGAGGCAGTTAGCCAGTTCAATTCGATGTTTTTACTGAGGGGGTGCGCTTCAAAGTTTATTAATTCAGCCGCTAAAGTAGTTTTGACGGTGATAGTAGCACTACCTGTTTGAGGCTGCGAGCAACCGTTTATATCTTCAACTTTCACCAAATTATAGACAAATATGCCAGCTGTTGTCGTTGGTTGAGACACCGAACCGCTACACGTTTGCTCTGCTCCACCATCTATGTTATACGTAAAAGTAAATGCGCCTGTGCCGACAACGCCCGAGAAAGTGACTTCTGGCTCTGGTGCATTTCGATTAACAGTTGCCGTGCCGCTGATTGTAGCGGTTGGGAGAGGGTTTACTCTAATTTCTTGCGAACCGTTATAGGTGCAGAAACCACCGTTCACTACTTGGTAACCCAGATATGTTATGCCTGCTGATATGCCTCTGATAATGAAGGGGAATCCAAAATCTAATGCTGCTATATTTGGGTCAAGAGGAAAAGACCAAAATATATTAATATTATCAGGTAATACCGTTGTTTGCCCTACGCAAACCGTTGTTAATGGTAGAGTTACAATAGGATAGTACCCCACACTAATATTTACATTCTCATAATTAGTACAACCACTTACCGTATTTGTCACTTGAACACCTACTGATATTGTATAATTGCTGGAAGGGTTAGGGTTAGGGGATGATACCTGATAATTATTAGGATTAGAAATTAGTACCCCCGCATCACTAAACCATTCAAAAATGTTGCCTCCAGTATTATTCACGGTATTTTCATAACTCGTTAAATTTACATCAGTGGTTATTGAATAAGCATTCAAACAAATATTGATAGGTGTAGCTGCTACCGTAGGCAACGCATTAATCGTAATCGTTGCACTACCCGTTTGACTTTGCGTACCCGTCGCATCGGTCACGCTCACCAAATTAAAAGTGGTGACGCTTGGATTGCCTTCTGTATAAGGAACGACCACGATATTACTCTGAGAGGAAGCGGTGTTGATATTGCTACTACCATCAATATTGTAGGTAAAAACAAAGGGTGCAGTGCCACTCGTTGCCGTGAATGTGATGTCAAATCTTATCGGTGCTGCTGGTTGACAAACGGTTGTGGTTCCGCTAATCGTCGCCGTTGGCAAAGCGAGCAGTTCATTTGGAAAAATAGAAAAACAGAAAAAGGCTATTGCCGTATAAAATTGTAATAGTTTCATAACTAATTGATTTGACGAAAGATAAAATTGATAAAAAAAACGCTTTTATACTGAGGGGGGCTAAAAAAATGGGCTGCTTCAAAAACTATTGACAAACAACACTTTTTGAAGCACGCCCACTACTTAAGTTTCGTGAAGAATTAACGCGTGTTAGTAAAAAATAATTTGTTGAATTGAGAACCGTTTTTGTTAGAAATATTTCTTATATTCTTTGCAGAGTTTATCGGGCAGAAGGAAGTTTTTGTAGTACAAATTCAAGCGGTTTTTATCGGGCGATGTGTATTTAATGTCGATTGTCCACGAACCTTGATAGGCGGGACTCACGAGCGTGACGGTTGTGTCTTGCGCGGGAAAAACGGGGAATTGACCTTCAGTTGTGCGGCTAAAACTGCCGTAAAAAATGCCGAATTCGTAGTTTTTTCCTTTTTCAAGTTTGGCCGTGCAGCCTTTACCGTTGGTGACGGCGCCCAAATACGACCACAAATTGTTGTTGTCTTCCCGATAGTACATCGGTAGAGTGGGAACCAAAATCGGATTGGCCACGTTGTTCGTCGTTGGGCAAACGCCCGTTACATCGACATCGACTAAAATTTGGTTGGTAAGATTTGGTAAATTGAACGTCAAATCGACTGGATTACACAGGGAAAACGGTTCGCTCAGGTAAATTTCCGTCCCGCGATTGAATTCTGTACC
>JAYUKJ010000241.1:0-4792 GCA_043764555.1 Saprospiraceae bacterium | reverse complement strand
CCAATTGAGAACCGTCTTTATCGAACGAAAAATCCCAACTCGACCACGTTCCTTTGACCGTACACTGCACGGCTTCGTTTTCGTCGAGAATGTCAAATTTGCCGCCGAGCGACAACATTCTCTGCCGAAAAATGCCTTGAAGCACGTCGTGTTCGTCAAAAACGCTCACTTCTGAGCGGAAAATCGTCCAACCACGTCGAACGGTCAAAACTGTTTCGCCCGTCGGAGCAGTGACAATGACTTCAAAAGGCGTCATGCGTTTGTAATCCGTAAAGCGCAACAATTTGGTTAATAATCCCAAATTCGGCTCGCGACATTCAAGCAGCAATTGCTTGTTTTCGTCGTAAATATCGTAGTTTGTGGAAGCCTTGAACATCCCGACGTGTTCTTTCACAAAGTACAAGTTGTGTCTCAAAATACTGTTCATAAATTCAATTGATTTCGTTAAAATAAGTAAAAAAGCTAACAGCTTGTAGTTTTTTCAAAATCCCGCAAAAGTCTTTTCAATAATCGTACAACAATCGGCCATTTCGTCTTCCGTCATGACGAGCGGCGGCGCGAAACGAATGATATTGCCGTGCGTCGGTTTCGCCAAAAGACCATTTTCGGCAAGTTTCACGCAGATATTCCACGCCGTTTTTGAATCTTCGGTGTCATTAATCACGACGGCGTTCAGCAAACCCATACCGCGGACGAGCGTAATCAAATCGGGACGACGCGTCTTCAAAGCGTTCATTCGGGCGCGAAACTTTTTGCCCAAATAAACGGAATTCTCCGCCAATTTCTCGTCCAAAACCACTTGCATTGCCACCAAAGCCACGGCGCAAGCCGTCGGATTGCCCCCGTAAGTTGAGCCGTGTTGACCCGGTTTTATGGTCATCATAATCTCATTGTTCGCCAAAACTGCCGAAACGGGATAGACGCCGCCTGAAACCGCTTTGCCCAAAATCAAAATGTCCGCCTGAATATTATAGTTGTCGATGCACAACATTTTGCCCGTCCGCGCAATGCCCGTTTGCACTTCATCAGCCATGAAAAGGACGTTGTTTTTCTTGCAAATTTCAAACGCCGTTGGCAAATAACACGCATTCGGCACAAAAACGCCCGCTTCACCCTGAATTGGCTCCACCAAGAAGCCGCATACTGAGGGGTCCTTCGCCGCAGTTGCCAACGCCTCTAAATCGTTGTAAGGAATCCGAACAAAACCTTCGAGATACGGACCGTAATTAATCCGACTGTCGGCGTCGCCCGAAGCCGAAATTGCCGCCATCGTCCGCCCGTGAAAATTGCCTTCCAAGACGATAACCTTCGCCGCATTTGGCGCAATGCCTTTCACTTCGTAGCCCCAACGACGCGCCAATTTGATGGCCGTTTCCACGGCTTCGACGCCCGTATTCATCGGCAAAATCTTGTCGTAACCGAACAATTCGGTCATAAATTTTTCATAATGCCCCAATATATCGTTGTGAAAAGCGCGCGAAGTCAAGTTCAACTTTTGCGCTTGTTCAATCAACGCATTCACGATGCGCGGATGGCAATGACCTTGATTTACAGCGGAATATGCAGATAAAAAATCGTAATAATGTTTGCCGTCAACATCCCAAACATGGACACCTTCGCCGCGCGACAAAACAACGGGCAACGGATGATAATTGTGGGCGCCGTGACGGTCTTCTAAATCCATCATTTCTTGCGCTGAATACACGAGTTCTTCTACCATAAGTTGAAATCTTTTATTAATTTGAAAATGCCTAAACGTAGTCGGTAAATCTATTTATCAACCGTATTTACTCTTAGGAGAAATCAATTATGGACGAAGATATCTTGTTGATTTAGGTTTTAAGGCGCATAGTAAATGGGTGACTTCGAGTCACCCGCTTACTTCACCCGTCATCTAAAGACAATTTCATAAATCAACAATACATATTCAAACTTAAATGACTTTTCCGAAGTTACCAGTATTTACAGCAGCAAAGGTATTGCCGTATTTGGTATTTTTTCGACGAATTTAGGACCCCTCAGTATAAAGCCATTTTTTATTCATTTTTTTGCGAAACTTAGTCGTGGATTGTCGTTCTTCCGATAGATTTGCGGCTCAATAGCAAAGCGTTTCTAAATCGTAATTATTTAGCTACACGACTATTTGGCTACGGATTTACGGATTTTACGGACTAAAACGTAGTCGTCATAATCCGTAAAATCCGTAAACCCGTAGCTAATTAATGGCGAGCAAATGGTTGCTCTAAATCAATAAAACTAAATTATAATGACAACGATTTCACCCACGATTTCACCGATGGTTTTCCCCGAGCATTTTGACGATGCCGTGTTGTTAAAACTCTATCGACAGCTCATCAAACCGCGTTTGGTTGAAGAAAAAATGTTGCTTTTGTTGCGACAAGGCAAGGTCTCGAAATGGTTTTCGGGCATCGGACAGGAAGCAATTTCGGTCGGCTGCGCGGCGGCTTTGGACGATGATGAGTACATTTTCACGATGCACCGAAATCTCGGTGTTTTTACGACCCGCAACGTGCCGCTCGATAAATTGTATCTGCAATGGCAAGGCAAAGCGGGCGGTTTTACGAAGGGCCGCGACCGTTCGTTTCATTTTGGCACGCACGAACACCATATAGTAGGGATGATTTCGCATCTGGGTCCGCAATTATCGACGGCGGCGGGCGTGGCGTTGGGCAATTTTTTGAAAAAAGAAAAGAAAGTTGCCCTCGCTTTTACGGGCGACGGCGGCACGAGTCAAGGCGAATTTCACGAAGCGCTGAACACGGCGGCGGTGTGGAAATTGCCCGTAATTTTTGTCGTTGAAAACAACGCTTACGGCTTGTCAACGCCTGTGAGTGAGCAATATGCTTGCGAAAATTTGGCCGACCGCGGGGTTGGTTACGGCATGAAATCGGTGATTATTGACGGCAACAATATCTTAGAAGTTTACGAAACGATTAAGACGTTTGCCGAGCAAATTCGAGAAAATCCCGAGCCAATTCTTGTCGAATGTCGCACCTTTCGCGTCCGCGGACATGAAGAAGCGTCGGGAACAAAATACGTGCCTTCCGACCTTGCGGAAAAATGGGCGGCGAAAGACCCGATTGCCAATTTTGAGCAATTCATTAAAGATAAAAACCTAATATCAGAAACCGACATTGAGGCGATGAAAGCCGGGATGCGCGCAGAAATCAACGCGGCGGCCAATTTGGCTTTTAGCGCTCCTGCGATTGAAAGCACGGTGGAAAATGAGTTAAATGACGTGTTTTCGGCGGGTTTTAACCGTGAAATTGCTCAAAATACTGAGGGGGCCTCTGAGCAAAAAGAGGAGCAAAAAGAGGAGCCAAAAGAGGAGCCAAAAGAGATGCGTTTGATTGACGCAATTGCCGATGGTTTGAGCGAAGCGATGAAAATGCATCATCCAAATTTGGTTTACATGGGTCAAGATATTGCCGAATACGGCGGCGTTTTTAAGGCTACCGATGGCTTGGTGCGCACCTACGGAAAGGATTTTATCAAAAATACACCGCTTTGCGAAAGCGCGATTTTGGGCATTGCGATGGGTTTGAGCGTCCGTGGGATTGGCTCGATGGTGGAGATGCAATTCGCCGATTTTGTCTCTTGCGGCATGACACAAATTGTTAATAACTTGGCGAAAAGTCACTATCGTTGGGGTCAAAACGCGAACGTTGTGATTCGGATGCCGACGGGCGGTGGTGTTGCGGCGGGACCTTTTCATTCGCAAAGCAATGAGGCGTGGTTTACGCACATTGCGGGTCTAAAAGTGGTCTATCCGTCTTCGCCAGCCGATGCAAAAGGTTTGTTATTGGCGGCTTTTAACGACCCAAATCCCGTCTTGTTTTTTGAACACAAAGCGCTCTATCGGAGCCTTTCCGAGTCGGTGGATGTGGGTTATTACGAAACTGAAATTGGCAAAGCGCGTCTGGTTACGGCGCCTGAAAAACCCGTTTTGAGCATTATCACTTACGGAATGGGCGTGCATTGGGCAACAAAAGCGTGTGCAGCACTGGGCGTCGAAGCCGATATTTTGGACCTCCGAACTTTGGTTCCTTTGGATTATGACGCCATCGAAACGACGGTTAAAAGGACGTCAAAAGTGTTAATTTTGCACGAAGATACCTTGTTTGGCGGCTTAGGCGGCGAGTTGGCGGCGTGGATTGGCGAGCATTTGTTCCAATATTTAGACGCGCCCGTTTTGCGCATTGGCTCCTTGGACACGCCCGTACCTTTTTCGGCGAGTTTAGAAAAACCGTTTTTGGCGGAATCAAGATTGGCAGAAGCGATTGAGAAATTGAGGACGTATTAAACGTGTCTTTTGATTTTAATTAAAAATAGGACCCCTCAGTATTTTGGCATTAGAAACTAAAAAGCCACCCAAACTAATCAAGTTTAGGTGGCTTTTTATGTTTGATTTTGTCAAGACGAAGCGTTTATTTATTGCTTTTGTTGAACAAATCTGTCAAATAAATGACTTCTTCCGTAGATAAATGCGTCGTAGATTTAATCACTTTTTTATTTGCCCACGACTTATGGACTGCATCGTAGCCTTTAAGGATTTTTTCAACTTCAGGATAAGGCAATTCTGACAAATCAGCCAAATAATCGGCTGAAGCCCCTTTCCATTTACCGCGCAAAACGACTAAACGCGCTTTTTTGACTTCACCTTCAAGTCTGCCTTCGAGTTTACCTTCAAGTTTACCTTCAAGTTTACCTTCAAGTTTACCTTCAAGTTTACCTTCAAGTTTACCTTCAAGTTTACCTTCAAGTTTACCTT
>JAYUKJ010000240.1:0-4798 GCA_043764555.1 Saprospiraceae bacterium | reverse complement strand
CACCGCCACCAATAATCACCATCGATTGAGGCACCGCCGTCAAAGTCAAGGCTTCGGTCGAAGTAATGACGCGCTTTTTGTCGTAATTGAAATTCGATGGAACGATGGGTTTTGAACCCGTTGCGATGATGGTTTTGTCGGTTTCGATTTCCTCCACGCTGCCATCCGCTTTTTTAATCGCAATTTTATTCGCCGAAACGAACGAGCCATGCCCTTCAAAAGTCGTGATTTTATTCTTCTTCATCAAATACGTAATGCCTTTCGTTGTGTCGCTCACGACTTCGTTTTTGCGCTTCAACATTTGCGGCATATTGACGACGGGCGGACTTGCGAGGTCAATGCCGTGCGTGGCGAACTTGTGAACGGCGTTGTGGTAATGCTCCGACGAGTCCAAAAGTGCCTTTGAGGGAATACAACCGACGTTCAAACACGTGCCACCGAGCGTCGAATACCGCTCAATAATTGCCACATTCATTCCTAATTGCGCGGCGCGAATGGCCGCAATATAACCACCCGGTCCAGAACCGATGACTGTAAGGTCGTATTTCATAAAGCGTTTTATTTTTAAATTTTTAAGTATTTTTCCAATGCGCAAAGGTAGGTTAGAATTAAAACACCACGTTATTTATCAAGCATTATTGACGATATATTGCAATATTCCAAGAATTTCGGGCAACTGATTGAGGTAAAAAACATTGGAATCAATCGTCGCAACAGTGCCAACAAGTTGAATGAATTTCCATTCAAGACCCAATGTTACAGCGCCATAAATAACAGGCGTCAAGCGCCCTTGTTTTTGATTAAACAGCTGCGCGGCGTACATTTCGGCGATACATTGCGCGATTCCTGAGTCTAAGTTATCATTTTTCGACTCAACAACGAAGAAAACGGGCGCCTCGATTGTCACCGCTTTGGGTTCAAGAGAAAGAATGAAATCACAAAAACCCGTCAATCCTAACTTGAGGTCAACGCTAAATTTGTAGCCCGAATAAAAGGCAAAACGGTCTTGATTGAACTCATGCAATTCCGTCAAAATTGGCGAAATGATAAATTCCGATTTAGCTTTTTCGGAACGCATATTTTGCCGTGCATTGCGCGCAAGAATTTTCAATAAAAAATCACTTGGTGGAACAGGCGCAATCGCACTACCAACAAATAATGGGTCAGCAATTACCTTCAAACCCAACGATTTTAAATCTTCATAATTAAAAGCAGAATATGATTTTGGCATATTGTCAATTTTTATTTTTCGCAAAATTAGACCTAAATTAAGACATCTTAAAATAATTTTGAAAACTTGTTGATTCTAAAGGTCAAAAACGATTCCTTAAAAACAGTAGATTCTCTATGCAGAATACTTTATATTTTTATTTCTATGTTTTTAATGACCCTTTTTTTAAACTGAATTCGTAATTTCGCGGTTATAATTCGACTACACAGTTGTTCTAAAACTTTTTTTGAAAATGGAAAATGAGATGTTTCAATTTATGGTGGAATTCACGATGCCACCCGTTCTGAACGAAAAATTTACGAGTACAATTCCTGCACAACGGTCGAAAATCAATCAGATGTTCAACTCGGGAAAAATCGTAAGTTACGCTGTTTCGCTCGAAAATGCGAAGGTTTGGGCCGTTTTTAACGCCGAAACCGAGGGCGAAGCGAATGAACTTGCGCGGGAGTTGCCGCTGACAAAATACATGAGCTATAAAGTCAACACCCTGACTTTTATGAATATTTTGACGGCGCGCGTCCCGTCTTTTTCCGTCAATTAATTTTTTGTCTATCCATGGATGAACAAAAAAACATCAGAAAACAGCTATGAATCAAGAACTTAAAGGCATCATCGCCGCAACTATCGCCTTTTTTGCGCTCTGTTGCTTCATTGCTTTTCGCTACGACGGAACGGGCGACGCGGGTGACGCGGTACAACATTTTCAGTTCGCCGAATACGCTTTCAAGCATCCCGAAAACTTCTTTAATCATTGGGCGAAGCCATTTTTTACGCTCGTTGCCGCGCCTTTTGCTCAATTTGGCTTCGTTGGCATCAAAATTTTCAACAGCCTAAACGCCGCTTTAACGCTCTATTTGACCTACCAAATTGCTCGAAAATTGCGCTTCCCAAACGCTTGGCTCGTGTTTTTAATCCTCGCAACTTGCTCCCAATTTTTCACTTTAATTTTTTCGGGACTCACGGAACATTTTTCGGCGTTGATGCTCGTCACCGTAACTTGGCTTTTTTTGCGCAAAGAATACGTTTTAGCGACGCTGATTGTCTCGTTTTTGCCCTTTGTTCGCTCGGAAGGCTTATTGTTGATTGGCGTCACGACGCTGTTTTTGATGGCTGAAAAACGTTGGCGCGTGTTGCCTTTGCTCGCCGTTGGCCACGTGGTTTACAGCCTTGCGGGTTGGTTCTATTTTCACGATTTAATGTGGGTTTTCAACCGAATTCCTTACGCGACTTTATCGGCTTATGGGCATGGCGCGTGGTTTCATTTCATCGAAAAACTGTATTATGCGACGGGCTTAGTGCCGTTTATACTGTGGATTATGGGTAGCGTGGGCGTCTTTTTTCTTATTTTTTCAAAAAAAAGGACCCCTCAGTATATGACGTCTAACGGCATCCCAAAAATCGGGAAACGCGTTTTTGGACTCATTTTCGGCTATTTTTTCTCTTTGCTGATTGCCCACAGCGCGTTTTGGTATTTTGGCATCTTCAATTCTTTTGGTTTGGCGCGGGTGATGAATACCGTTATGCCTGAATTTGCGCTGATTGCGTTGGTTGGATTTAATTTTTTAACCGATTTTATTGGTTCCCCAAAAATAAAAATGGGCGTACAAACCGTCTTAATTGCAGCGATTGCTTTGATGCCTTTTACAAAAAGTCCCGCGTCTATTTTATTTCCAGAAGCCTTTGTCCGAACGTCCGACCAAGTGATTTTAGGCGATGTTACACGCTATATTCAGGAGAAAATGCCCAATAATTGCGTTTTTTACTCAAATCCATGCATTCCATTTTATCTAAATATTGACCCTTACGACGCGGCTCTATGTCGCATCACACTGCGCCTCAACGATGGGGATTTACCCGATAAATCCATTATCGTTTGGGATAATTTGTTTACCGTTTTAGACCACAAATTGACTTTGGAAATGTTGCGCCAAGACGCCCGTTTTGAAGAAATTCGGTCGTGGCAAACAACCGAAGGCGGCTTTCAATTTACCCTATTTAAAAAACGATGATAGCAAACGTGATTGGTGTAGCTGTATTTAACAAGTCGAAGTATCAACCTAAAATAATGAAAAAACAACGCTTTCAAACCCAATTGCTCGCGTGGTTTGCCCACAATCACCGCCCGCTTCCGTGGAAAGGCGAGCGCAATCCGTACTTTATTTGGCTCTCCGAAATCATTTTGCAACAGACGACGGTTGCGCAAGGCTTGCCCTATTTTGAACGTTTTTGTGAACGCTACCCCTCAGTATCAGACCTCGCGGCGGCACCCGACGACGATGTGATGAAATTGTGGGAAGGTTTGGGTTATTACTCCCGCGCAAGAAATTTATTAGCAACGGCGCGGCACATTGCGTTTGAGCTAAATGGCGTGTTTCCAACGACTTATGTCGATATTTTGACCTTAAAAGGCGTTGGTCCTTACACGGCGGCGGCCATCGCGTCCTTTGGTTTTGGCGAAGCAAAAGCGGTAGTTGATGGCAATGTTTACCGCGTTTTGTCGCGGGTTTTTGGCATCGAAACGCCGATTGATTCGACCGAAGGCAAACACATTTTCAACAAATTAGCGTCCGAAGTTTTGGACGAAAAACGCCCCGCCGATTTCAACCAAGCCATCATGGATTTTGGCGCAACGCATTGTACACCGAGCCGTCCAAAATGCGGAGTAACTTGTCCGATGTCTGAATTATGCACGGCTTTTGCAGAAAAAAAGGTGGATATTTTACCCGTAAAATCAAAAAAGCTCACGAAGCGTGAACGTTTCTTCAATTATTTAATCCTCAACGACGGCAATTCGGTTTACATCCGAAAGCGCGTTGAAAAAGATATTTGGCAAGATTTGTACGAATTTCCATTGGTCGAAACCGCCGCTTTGACGGAAGACGAAACGGCAATTTTTGAAGCCTTCAATCCCGCCATTTCCGACGAATTTGTGGTCGAAAGAAAGTCAGCACCGATGCGACAACTCCTTACGCATCAACGAATTATCGCCATTTTTTGGGAAATTCGCGTCAAAAATGCCGATATACTGAGGGGTCCCCATTTTTTGAAAATCCCCAAAAAAGATGTCGTAAAATATGCTTTTCCGAAGGTGATTGACAATTATTTATCGTCGGGAGAATTGAGTTTGTTTTGAGGAGAATAGGACTCATACTAAGGGGTATTTTTTGTATATTAATAAATCTAAACTGTTCATTTACGTTTGAGTACGCTTGCGAATCTTAAAAAAGGTGCTTATATTTACAATTGAAATTGAAACAATCGTTCTATCAGTTTTACAGAAAGGCGGAACAATGGAAAAGTTAGCAATCAAAAAAGAAGTCCTTTCATTCAGCGAGATTAAACAATTATTTCCTGATGAATGGGTATTAATCGGCAATCCCGATTTAGACGAGACGCCTGTTTTGAAAGCAGTTGTCGATAAATTGCGTGGCGGCGTTGTTTTATTTCACGGTAAAACGAAAATGGATGTTGCGCTTCATGCTAAAGAAGTAAAAGCGGGTTATGACAATTTTGTTTGTGTTTACACGGGCGAAAAGTTTTTTTTCAAAAAAGAGACCCCTCAGTATA
>JAYUKJ010000239.1:0-1446 GCA_043764555.1 Saprospiraceae bacterium | reverse complement strand
ATCTAGGATAGAGGCGTTCCAAATCCTCTGCATTTCGAATTTTTCTCGTTTTAATGTCCGTGACGAGTTGCTCGTCTTCTATCTTGTGCGTTCTCAATCTTTGTGTGTTGTTTTTTAAGTGAGTTATCATTTTGTTCTGCAATTATACATATTTTTTTCTAAAAACCGCTTAATTAGGATTAACAAATGTTGATGGTCACTTTTTATACCTTCATTATGACTTGGGGCGAGCAAAACTTAATTTTTTCGGCGTCATCGGCTTTATGATATAAAAAAATGCCGATTTCTACTCATCTTCCAAGTAAAAAGCGGCATTTTGACGATTTTATTGATTGTTTGACGCGCCTAATTTAATCCCTGCATAAGGGTTTCAATCTGTTTCAAACTGCTTTCTATATTGGCTCTGCGCTCCCTCGTACCGCCTACGATGCACGTGATGCGCGTTAATTCGGCCCGAATAAGGGTTATCGAATTTTTGACATCTGCACTTGTTTGCACCGTTTTGGCTCTCCCTTGTTCAATCAATTTCTGCATTTGGTGGACTGCCGCGTCGTTATTGCCGCCGCCACCGCTTGGCGTCGAGATGGGTAAAGCCGCCGCCGGGGCTGCACCGCCGCCGCCACCGCCACCACCACCGCCGCCGCCGCCTTTTTGGGCCGCCGCCATCATGGCTTGCATTTGCGCGTTTTGCGCTATCTGAGCTCTGAGTTGTGCGTTCTCATTTTGTGCTGCCAATAGCGTTTGCGCTTGTGCATTACCCGCATTGGCGTTGTCGGTATTGGTTTTAACGCCGCCAAGTGTCAACGCATAACTTTCGTACATGCTCAATATATCTTTTATTGAGCGCAATTCGGCGGAATCCTTACCCGCAATTTGGGTGTAAAGCCGTTGCGAAGACCCGTTGAAAAGGGCTTGCAGTCGGTTAAAATCGGTTGGATTGTTGTGAGCCGCCCCGTCTAATTGTTGCAGTTGCCCGCTCACGAGTGCCAACTCCGAAAGCAAAACGTTTTTTTTGCGTAGCGGCGCGAAGTCCTCGGTCGGTGCATCGTTGTTTCTTTTGATGGATTGAAAAATTGCAAAACTGGACAACAACAGCGTGATGAGAAAAAGCCCAATAAATTGAGCGAAAGAGAGCCGCCTGTCTGCGGCATTGGTAACGGACATACTCATGACTTGAACATTTTAAATGATGAATAACAATGATGATATAATTAAAATTTTGTTAGAAACTGAAATCGAAAGCTAAAATACAAGTGTTAAGCAAATTTTATATAAAAAAAAATGGAAAAATGTAAAAAATACAAAATTATGAACGTAACTTCGTCAAAATATTAAGTAATTATTTACTTTAATAATCTTGTTAACTTAATTTTCCAGAAAAAATGACCAATGCTATAACCCGTCGAGTAGAGAATATTCAAACCCTTTGGGACAAGTTCCGAAACG
>JAYUKJ010000238.1:0-1447 GCA_043764555.1 Saprospiraceae bacterium | reverse complement strand
TTTGTAAAGGTCAATTTGGGTGGAATTTCGTCGTCTTTGTTTGAAAGCGAGATGTTTGGACACGTGCGTGGTGCCTTTACCGATGCCCGATTTGATAGAGTCGGACGGTTTGAAATAGCGCATAAAGGCACTATTTTTTTGGATGAAATTGGCGATTTAGAACGCAGCAGCCAAGTTAAATTATTGCGCGTTTTGCAGGACAGAACGTATGAAGTATTGGGCAGCAGCCGCACAAAAGTGGTGGATACACGCGTAATTTGCGCCACAAATCGGGTTTTAGAAGACATGGTTTCAAATAATTCTTTCAGAGAAGATTTATTGTACCGCATCAATTTAATTACCGTTAAATTGCCCTCTTTGCGCGAACGACCCGCCGATATTCCGCTTTTAGTGCATTTTTTCTTACAAAATTTAAGTACAATTTACAACCGACCCCTCAGTATTTCGCCTGAAGCTATGCTGTGGATTCAACGTTTACAATTGACGGGCAATATTCGACAATTGAAGAATTTGGTGGAAAGAACAGTTTTGGTGAGTTCGCATAACACATTGGAAATCAATGATTTCAAAGCGAATTACGCGCCCATGACTAAAAAAGAAGAAGCCACTAATTTGCCAAAAGTCGGCACAATGACGCTTGAAGAAATGGAAAAAGAGATGATTTTACGCGCCATGGATTTTCATAAAAGTAACGTTGCAAGGGCATCACGGGCGTTGGGTTTGACACGGGCGGCTTTGTATCGGCGGTTGGAAAAATTTGGAATTCCGTTCAACGAAAATGATGAATTGTGAAAAAAAAGACCCCTCAGTATAGCGCGTTAAAAATCAATAATTTGAACTAAAATGCCCTCCATTCGCCGAATTCACGCTAATTTGGCGAGTTCATTGGCCGAATTAGCGTGAATTCAGCCAATGAACGTCATTTCAAACAATTAATCGAGACAATTATTTAGATTTTTTATTAGATTAAAAAGCAGCAACTGAAGTTGCCGACTACTTCAACATGACTTTAAAGCTAAAATTCATCATTTTCATTGCCTTAATTCACAGCATCGCTATGGGTTTGTCTTTTCTAATTTTAAAGGATAACAAGCCCTTTTTTATTGCTTCCGAATTATTGATTTTGATTTCTTTAGCAATTTCTTGGTCGCTGTATCAGGATTTAATTGCGCCTTTACAGCGTCTAATGACGGGTGTAAAGGCCATCAAAGACCGTGATTTTAATGTCAAATTTATCAAAACGAATAAAGTAGAAACGGATGCATTAATTGAAGTGTATAACCAAATGATTGACCAATTGCGCACCGAAAGAACCCATCAAGAAGCACAACATTTTTTCCTCCAAAAACTCGTCACGACTTCTCCGACGGGCATTTTAATCCTCGATTTTGACAATAAAATAGCGGATTTTAATCCTAAATGCGCTGAAATTCTGAATTTAGGTAAA
>JAYUKJ010000237.1:0-1447 GCA_043764555.1 Saprospiraceae bacterium | reverse complement strand
CAATTGCTTACGAAAATGAAGGCGAAACGGAAGATTATTTCGTAACAATTGAAGGAACAAACGCCAACTCCTGCGACAATGACACCGAAGCACCGACGCTGCGTTGTCCAAATACATATACGACAAACGATACGAGTAAAATGGTGTTGCCAAGACCGAGTTTTCAAGATAATTGTACCGATTCGGCGAACATCATTATAGCTGCAACTTATGCCGATAGTTTTAAATTTCCAGTAGGTCGCACTTCCGTAACCTATTCGGCAACCGACCGAAATTGCAATACCTCAACGTGCCGTTTTGATGTTGATGTTCGGGCGACAATTTCACCCGATTTGACATTGGCAAATGTGAATTTTAGGGACCCCTCAGTATATCGCAACGGAATTGCCTATTTTAGCTTCGATGCCAAGAATATTGGAACGGGAAACGCCACAAATGCGTTTACCATCAAATCATATCTATCAATTGACCGCGTTTTGGATGCTTCGGATTATCAAAATGGCGTGATTTCTACGGCAAATTACCCCGCAGGAGCTAATCTTTTGCAAATACAAGGAGCGATGCGGCTTGAATCAAATTTGTATAACTTTTATAAAGACAAATATTTCCTAATTCTGAAAATTGACGCCGATAATCAAATTACGGAGAGCAACGAAAATAACAATGTCGTGGCGAGTTTTGATCCTGTAAATGTTCTGAACAATACAACGTGCCGTTTTAGCGATTCTTTGCAATTAGTGAACCTTTACAACGCCACAAACGGTGCAAATTGGACAACAAAATGGGATTTATTTACGCCTTTGAATACGTGGTTTGGCGTCGTTTTGAACGCAGACGGCTGTGTGGACGCTGTTGATTTGATAAATAATAATTTGGCTGGGACGATTCCTAACTTGAATTTGTCAAAGATAACCGTTTTGCGACTTTATGGAAATTTCCAACTAACGGGCGCGATTCCCAATTTCAATTTACCCAATTTGACGAACTTATCTTTGGATATTAACCAATTAAGCGGCGCAATTCCAAACTTTAATTTACCCAATTTAATAAGCCTTTCGTTGTCGGGGAATCAGCTAACGGGTAGTATTCCCAATTTTTTGATGCCTAAGTTAAGTCATCTTGATTTGGGTGGAAATCAATTAGATGGTTCGATTCCAAATTTTAATCTGCCGCAACTCGTCGTTATGGAATTGTCGAGAAATAAATTAACGGGACGGATTCCGCCCTTCAATTTGCCAAAAGCGACCACTGTTTTTTTGAAAGACAATCAATTGAGTGGACAACTTCCTTACTTGATTTTGCCACAATTGACGGGCTTAGTATTTGGTTTTAATCAATTAAGTGGCTGTATTCCCTTATCGTATAAAAATTTCTGTGGAAAATTCGTTTCACTTGTTGGTAATCCTAATTTAGCGACCCAAGACTTCACCGCCTTTTGCAGTACCGC
>JAYUKJ010000236.1:0-1449 GCA_043764555.1 Saprospiraceae bacterium | reverse complement strand
TTCCTTTTGAGAATTTGGATGTTCAAGCGGGGAAGGTTGTGTCGTTGGTTCCCGAAGACATTGTGGATAAAATCGTTTACAAAAATCGAGGCGGCTATTGCTATGAAGTGAATGGGCTTTTAACGATGGCTTTACAGGAATTGGGCATCCCGTGCTATTTTACATCAGCTCGCTCAATGACTTACGCGACAAAAAAACCGCGCACACATTTGGTCGTTATTGCCAAAATTGAAGGACGGCATTATTTGTTAGATACAGGTTTTGGCAGTCATGGTATCCGTTTACCGATGGATTTGAGCCAAACAAATCAGGAGATTGTGCAAGATGGGCAAACGTATAAATTGGGGAAAAAAGGCAGTGATTTTAATCTTTATGCGTGGGTACATGAGACGTGGTTGCCACAATATTCTTTTAAAAAACAAGTCTATGAATACATTGATTTCGCGCCCGTCAATTATATGAATTCAACGCATCCCGACTCCATTTTTGTAAAAGCGCCTTTGATTATTTTATTCACGCCAAAGGGCAAAACAGTATTGTCGGGCAACACGATTAAGCATTATGTAGATGGACAAATGACTGAAAAAGTGTTTGATATAGCGGAATATGAAGCTATTTTGAAGGAAGAATTTAATTTGGTTTATTGATTTTGAATTTTAGGACCCCTCAGTATAAACGGCATTTTTGGGCAAAAAACGAGTAAAAATGATATTAGAAGTCGCCATTTTGGACGTAATTCCTACGGAAACGCAGGCATTTGAGGCAGCCTTTAAAGTTGCTGAAAGAATAATCGCTTCGATGCGCGGCTACATCAATCACGACTTGAAACGGTGCATTGAACAACCAAATCGGTACATTTTATTGGTGAATTGGACGGATTTAGAAGCGCATATCGGAGATGCCGCAAACGGCGGTACAGTCGGTTTTCGGCAATCGGTGGAGTATCAAGAATGGAAGCGTTTGTTGCATCATTTTTATAGCCCGTTTCCGACGGTTGAGCATTATGAAGCGGTTTAAACTTGACTCAAACTTTGCGGTAGCATCAATAAAAAAGGGAGGCAACGGTCATAATTTAAGGTTTCATATTCTAAACCAATGCGTTGTAGATTGCGATAATAATCGTTCAAATTGCGGTAATAATGTCTTTCCGAAGGGATATACCACGCACGTTCGCCGAGTTTTTGGGCTAAAAACCATTTCTCAAGTAAACGAGATGAGCGACCGTTTCCATCATTGAAAGGGTGAACATTGAGCAATAAAAGATGGATTTGGGCAGCGTAGTAAAAGCATTGATTAGGCGTTAATTCTGTTGATAGAAGTGTTTCTATGTCTTCCATCAACTTGAAAAATTCACGTTTCACATGAATTGGGTTGGTGCCAACGTACAAAATTTGTTCATTTTGGTCGGTAACATAAATCGGTACAAACCGTATTCTCCCTCTTTGCGAA
>JAYUKJ010000235.1:0-1451 GCA_043764555.1 Saprospiraceae bacterium | reverse complement strand
GTCTATGCCTAAATTGAGTTGACAGAAAAAAAGTTTATATAAACTCGCATTCACAACCTATATTTAGTCATGTTAAAGAACGAATTAGAAAAAACGGTGTCACAGAATAACGTTTTTCAAGGCCGCGATAAGCGTTATTTTAGCGAAGATCTTCGCCGTCACATCGTCAAAGAAATCGAAGACGGCGTTTATGGTAAGTCCGAAGCTGCCCGTGTTTACGGCGTGTCCAATGTCTGTATTTACAATTGGTTACATAAGTATTCTTTGAAATACCAAAAGGGCATTGTTACCGTCGTTGAGTTAGAAAGTGAAAGTGCTAAGCGTAAAAAACTTGAACAACAGCAGGCCGATTCACACAAAATTATTGCTGCACAGGCTGTAGAGTTGTTTTTTTATAAGGAATTAGTCGAAGTTATTAGCAACCACTACGATTTTGACTTTAAAAAAAACATCAATTCGATGTCCTTAGACGGGCTAGTTCAAATAAAGAAACAGCTCGACGTGAAGGCATCTACTTAGAGCATTTATACGATTATGTGGGCATTAGTCGTCAAGGCGTTCACCAAGCCGTGCAGCGCGCAGGTGCTTTAAGTAGCCAAATTAAGCAAATTGTGGCCTTTGCACAGACAATTCGATGCGAACACCCTAAAATGGGCGCACGTATTATTTACCGCAAAATGGCCATCTCGCCTGATTGTCGGGCGTGGTTTGACCAATTTGGCAGAGATAAAATTGAGGCTATCCTGTTAAATAACGGTTTTCGCGTTGTAAAAGCCAAAAATTACCACAAAACGACGGTTAGAGGCTATTTTGTTTTTAAAAATCTCATTAAAGAAATGATCATAAATACCATAAATCAAGTATGGGTAAGTGATATTACTTATTATTTTATTGTTCAAGCAAGTGGTGTCACTCATTACTATTTGACATTTATTATGGATTTATGTTCGCGTAGAGTCATCGGATTTGCCGTTTCGGATAATTTGACTACTGAAAGTACCACGCTCCCCGCTTTAAAGATGGCACTTGAGGCACGACAGATGTCAGAAAATACGAAAATGAGCAATTTGATTCTACATTCAGATGGCGGTGGACAATATGCCGACAAAAACTTTTTAGCCTTGATGAGACAGCATGGCATCGCCTCATCAATGGGCAAACAAGCTTACGACAATCCAAATGCAGAACGCATTAATGGGACAATAAAAAATGATTATTTGTTGCCGTGGGAAGTTAACTCGTTTAGTAAACTCGAATTATTCACGCCCAAGGCAATTAAAAATTATAATCAAGATAGACCACATAGTGCGCTAAAAGGGATGTCACCAATCGAATTTGAGAAAAATAGCAATACGGTGGAATAAAACACTAAAAGTCGTGAAACCCATAAAAAGAAGTCACACTTTTAACCATCTTTTCTAATTATTTCAAGGAACTTTTTATTTTTTTTT
>JAYUKJ010000234.1:0-4820 GCA_043764555.1 Saprospiraceae bacterium | reverse complement strand
CGTTGTACAGGGTTTCCCATTTGTTGGCATCAAAAGCATCGTCGATGTAGGCTTTCAACCAACCCGCATAGACGATGATTTGGTCGCGGATGGGCAGCATATCCAACCGCGCAATCACCGCATTGGCGCGTCGCGCTGCCGCATCGGGCAAACGGTCGGCCGCTTCGAGTTCGCCCCGATTTTGCGCCACAAACGCGGGCGTATATTTGGATTTGAACGCGCCGAAGCTGTCCAATTTGCTGGCACACAAGTCCCATGCGAGACGGCCAGCGTTGTAGAGGTCCTGCTGTGAGCAGTTATACAGAGTTTGCATTGGTAATTTTTTAAAATGAACGAAAGAACGTTTGTGAAAAGGTAAGCGTGTTTGTTTTATTACGTTTCATTAGCACCTTATTGCCAACCATCAAGACCTTATTGCCAACTATTGATTGCTTTATCTTGCCGAATAGACGCGTAAAAACGGGTAAAAAGGCGCATAAACAGTCAAAAAGGGCGTCGAAAAGGTTGCTTAGTAACGAGTAAATAATAACATAGTCTAATTTAAGGTTTTCTTTTTTAACACATAGGCACATAAGGTACATAGTTTTATGCGTAAAACGATTAAAATGAATCATTTTCTAAAGAAAACAGATAAAACGAAAGGAAAACTATGTGTCCTATGTGCCTATGTGTTAAAAAAGAAAACCTTAAATTAAACCACGTTATTATTTACGCGTTACTTGACGCGCGACAGCGCAAAAAGAGAAACAAAAAAAAGAGAAAAATTAGTGGTGCAGTTTTCTTTAACGGACAACAGCGGACGGCGGCAGAAACAAATCCGAACGCGCACATTCATAGCAGAAGCATCAGAAGTAAGAACGGCGAAAAGTCGTTCTATGTCAAAGATTTACGGTGTGTTTAAGGTGTCAATAGTTTCAATTGGTACGCCGTGTAAGTAATAAATCGATTGTCTCAGTAAACTTTCGGGTGTGCTAACGAACGCACAATAATATATGCTTAAAACGCTTTACACAAAAATAAAACGTATATCTTTATTAAACAAATAAAAATTAAATTTATTTTGCAAAAGGGGAATTTTATTTTTTATGCTGCGGAAAATGGGGAAAGAGGACCCCTCATTATAAAGGACGTTTTTGACCTAAAATGAGTCAAAAACGGCTTTTATACTGAGGGGTCTTTTTTTTTATTTTTAAAATAGTCTAAGCGCTAAAACACAATACGTAGTTAGACTAAAATAATCGACACAAACTTTCCAAAAGTTTTAAACTTTTGGAAAGTTGAACACGTTGATAATCGACATTTTATAAAATTTTTTAAAATTTTATAAAATGTCGATTATTTTACCCTTACTGCTTACGTTAAGGTTTGAAAAACCCGACGTGCGCCATTTTGCTTAAAAAAGAAGACGTACAGACAATGGATTTTCTCCTATTTCACGCGCAAACAGAGACGAGACAGCCGCGTTTTCCACTTCTTTATCCTTCGACAATGCCAACCATAAAACGGTACTTTCGCGGCTTGTTCGATACATCTTGCCGTTCAATGCTTTGAAATGGGTTTTGATAAACGTTTCGAGCGTGGTTGTGTTGTCAAAACTGACAGTGTAAAAATCGTAATGGTCGTTGTAAAAACATAAAATATTATCGCGGATTGTCCGAATGGCTTCGGCTTTGAAAGCGTCGCGTTGCGCGTAGTCGCGGGTGATGTAAGAGCGCAGAACGAAGAGAAAATTTATCTTGAAATTGTGAATCGACAAAGTATCTCTATCAAAAAGTCGATTCTCGAAATGATAGTTTAACAAAGCGTCCTTTTTTTCGGTGTCAAAAGCAAATTCCGCGTCCGATTTGAACAAATCGTCGTGATGCACGAAGGCTTGAATAAAGAAATTGGGCGTCACGTTGTACCCTTCCGTCAAAGCGTCGCGGTAACGTCCCTGCGACGGCTGTTTTTTGTTAAAGAGATTGATGTTGTACTGAATGATGTTTTTGGCGTAGGTGTGTTGTTTCCAAATCGCGTTCTCATTGAACCGCGTCGTTTCTTTGTAATATTTAGAGTCGCCGATGTACCAAATGTCGTCGGGCGCAAAAAGCGATTGATGGCTGAATAAGTGGTCAACTATCTTTCCGTCCGATTGGTTTTTGAGTTTTTTATCCATCTCTTCATCGCTCAAAAGCACGTCAATCATGTCTTCAAACACCAAGTGATAATCGTGACAAAGCAGGTATTCTTTACCGCTTTGTTGCGTCTTGGCGTCCGATATCCGTTGAAAATACAACAACAGCAGTGTCAATAACTTGCGGAAACGGTCGGCGAAATAAACGCTTTTTAAGTCCTTCAAACGGCGGATTAAGCGCGCTGATACTGAGGGGGTATCTATTTTATCCATCAAATCCAGCGATGTGTTGAGGTCAATTCTAAAGCCGTATTGTTTTTTAAAATGGGTCAAAACGGAATAGAAAATAACCAACAATTCTTCGTCACTGTTCGGGCGGCGTTGTTTGTCAACCGTTTTTAAATAAACGGGCGCGTTGTTTTCCGCGAAGAAAGGTTGTTGCGTTCGGATGGTTTTCGACCAGTTTGTTTTGCGGGCGCGTTGACTTTCCCGCTGTTTCTCGGTAAAAACAATCAAATCATGGTTGTTTCTGTAAAATTCGAGCAAGCTCAAAACGAGTTCTAATTCGCTCGTTTCGTCGTCGGGACTGCTCGCAACGATGTTGCGAAAATGCGTTTTATTGGACAGAACGGTTTCGACATTGCGGCGGCGGTATTCGCGCAGACTCAGATAAAGCGACAGCGAAAAGCGGTACAGCCACTCCAAATAGCGTTGCGATTCAGGATGTTGTTTAAAGACTTCGGCGGTCGACAATGTGGCCAACTCGACCACGTTGATGTGGCCAAAAGCGACGTGGTGGTTGTCAAATATTTTGGGTAGAATAAATATCGGCTCGTGTCGCGTGTCGGCTCTAAAATAACCGACCTTATCGACCGACGTTGTGCCGTCGGCAAACGTCTGTTGCCACGCGTCGGGGATGCCCAAGTCGTTTAATACTGAGGGGGTGTATTTATATTTTTCAATCAGTAAACGCATCGGCGAGTGGGAAGATGTTTAAGCAGTTTTGGTGGGTTCGGTGGGTTCAGGCGTGGGTTTTAAGCCAAGCCGCGTTAAAAAATGTTCAAGCAAAGCATCATCGTCTTTTGTTTTAAACAAATCGCTGAACGTAAACGCGTGGTCTTTGCCGTCTTTGAGGGACTTAAAGATGTAATCATTGTCGTTCGGCTCTTCGTTTTTGAAGATGTCGAACCACAAGTAATACATCACTTTGTTTTTAAATTCTTCGGCTTCAATAACGGTTCGACCCGAGACAAAAAACGTCCCCATTTGTTTGTCTTCGCTCTTCGTGACGTTATAAATCTTCTGATTGACGGTGCTTAAAAAGTCCGCCCAAGGGTACGATTTGCCATTGGCAATAAATGAGATGTCCTTCGCTTTTTCTAAATCAATCGGCACGTATGCCCATTCCCAACGGCGTTTGAAAGCGCTGTCCATCGGAAAAAGGGATTGGTCGGACGTGTTCATCGTTGCCAAAATGCTCAAATTGCTGGGCAGTTTCATCTTTTTATCAAAGCCTTCTACGTGGACTTTCAAATAATCCGCTAAATCGGCGTCGGGCGTAATGTCGTATTCCGAGGCACCGTTTTCGTTGCGGTCGAGTAGCTGAAAAATGTCGCCAAATATCAACGCACAATTGCCGCGATTGATTTCTTCAATCTGCAAAACCACGTGCTTCTCGGGATTCTGATAGGCAAACACGTAAGCATTCGTGAATATTTGCGGCGAAAAAGCGTAAGCAATCGTTCCATTAATCGATTTGGGTTTGTAAGTCCCCACAAAAGCCGCGTAATCATATTCAGGATGAAAGGTCGTTTTGAAGATTTCATCCGCGCCGTTGTTCGCTTTTAATTGATACGATTTGCCCGTGCCAGGGCAGCCGAAATAGATTTTGTTGATGGCGGTATGAGGAGAATGCGGGGTTGTTGGCTTAATAACAGTACCAACGACATTGTTTATGGTCTCCGTGAATACGAATAATTTAGGCGATTCTATGTCAATATTAAAAACTTCCCCAAATTCTGAATTGACAAATTTCTCTACATCAATAAACTTGAGCGTTGGTTTATCTAACCCCCATTCTGTGTTCAAGTAACAGTATAAATTGTTAGACTCAAAAACGGGCGTTTGATTGTACCGAACATAACCACCATAACTAAGTTCTTCCTTTGTGCCAGGTCTATTGTTGATGTAAAAAAGATTGGGCAACTTAACACCAAGTCTTTCTATGATGAGTGATTTTTTATTTACATTAACACCATCTGATAGGTAGCTGTTCAATCTTTCCCAACCAAATTCAGAGATGATTTTGTTAAAAACAAAATCCATAAAGTATTTACCAATAGTTGACGTAAAAATAACTTTCATATTTTATTTTGTTGGCATCAGGAGTTGCCATTCTAATGATTGGTGATAGTGATTTAGCTTCAATAATAGCTTCATGTGCAAATAAACAACAATTTAGCAAACCCGCCGTCGTCGTTGCTCATTTTCAAACAAATTTATTACCCCCTCAGTATAAACGCTCTAAATATCTTTAAAAAGTAAGTCGGAATAATGGGTTTATGAGTTCAAATGGTCTATTGCTTATTTATTGTATGATTAACTGATGTTACGCAGTGTGGTGTTGACTCTACGAGTCAAGATAAAAAGTGGTCGTTTTATTTGTTATAAATATGTTGAACCTAACGGTTCAATTAGCGTCCAAACC
>JAYUKJ010000233.1:0-1453 GCA_043764555.1 Saprospiraceae bacterium | reverse complement strand
ATTTCGGTGTTTATTTGGACAAAATGACCATTATATTGAACCGAAAAATTGATAAAATTACGCCTAATTCCAACGAATTGCGCGCTGAACGGAGTCATTATTTATCGGGTTTGAATACCCTTAAAAGCGCGCGCTGTTTGCAATCAAATAATCAAGATAAAACATTTGTTCGGACGCGGGACATGGACAATAACGCGCTCATGGCCTTTGAACTCGAGGTGCTTAGGCACAGCAATCGTTACGGACAAGTGGAGAATTATCGTGAAGGTTTTGCACGCATTCGGAAAGACCAAGTGTATGGTTTTTTAGATTTATGCGGTAATGAGGTCGTTATTTGTCAATATGAGCGCGCAGAACCGTTCAATTTGGGCAAAGCGCTCGTCAAACGCGTTGATTGGTTTTTGGTTGACGGCGACGGCAACGAATCGGAAGCGCTCGAAAATATTGCCGATGCCAAAGCCTTAAAGCAAGGCGTTTCTTGGGTGCAAATGACCAATAAAAAACAGGCGTTGATTGACAACAATTACGCGACAACAAAGGTGAGTTTATCGCAATATTACGATGCCATTGATAGCTTCTACAAAAAGGACGTTTTCCGCGTTCGGAATGGTAAAAAAATGGGACTTATTGGCTTCGATGGTAAGACCATTTTTGACGCCATTTACGACAATATTGAGCCGACTAACTTGGCGGGCGTTTATCGCATTTCTCAAAACAAAGGCGTCGGTTTGTTGGACACAACTTGGTCGATTCGGACGGGTCCGACGCACGAATCAATTGGTGATTTTAATGAATTTGGCATTGCGGTGGTGAAAGAAAAACGCGGTTTTGCTTTCATCAATTCAAAAAATTACAAGACGAGTAAATTTTATAATTACGTGAGTGATTACAACGAATTTGGCGTTTCGACGATGCGCAATGAGGGCAATCTATACGGTCTGATTGACACCAATTTAAACGTCATTGTGGCACCAAAATACACGTCGATTGGCTATTTCAATGAGTTGGGTCTCGCGCCTGCTTGCTACGCGGATGGCAAATGTGGTTTTATAAAATACGACGGAAAAGAGCAAATTAAAGCGAATTATGAGGCCGTTGGTAATTTTAATAACTATGGTTTGGCGGTTGCCCGAACGATTGTTGAGGACTGCAATGGTAAAAATGGCGTGTGTAGAGCAGATGTTATTATTGATAGAAACGGTAATACGATTGTGCCAGTCAGTGATGAAGGTATTAAAAAGAAATTGCATTATCAATTAACGGATTCTCTGCACGATGATAGATACATTATCGTTAATGTGATGGAAAACGATGTACCCGTCGTAACGAGTTACATTTTAATTCAAAAAAATAATTTGCAACTTATCACGGGAACGCCTTATCGGTCGATTGCACCAATGGATATTTTTGGTAATATCAGAGTGGAAAAAAAGGGAAAATGGGGCATGATTGA
>JAYUKJ010000232.1:0-1454 GCA_043764555.1 Saprospiraceae bacterium | reverse complement strand
TGAAAATCATTGATTTTCAAGCCATTTTGACGTCCATACTGAGGGGTCTTTTTTTTCGTAACTATTGAAATCGAATCGTCAAAGTGTCGCCGATGACTAATTTTTTATGCTGTTCGGCGCTCGTAAAACCATTGTCTTGCCCGATTTTATAACCCGCCGTTGAGTCGTTAAAAAACAAATGACCGAGTGATACCAGCATATCACCTTTTTTGACAACATATTTTAAAGGTGCTTTTTGAGCTTTCGCCACAGCCGTTTTCAACAACTCAATCGAATCGCGTTGAACAGCAATTTGATGTTCATATACTGAGGGGTCCTTTTTTGAGTTGCACAAAAAAGTCAACACCGGCAACAGCAACACACCGAGGAGCATTTTGTAGCGACTGCGGCTCTCGGCAGACAATTCAGACACACTTGTTTTGCGCAGCAACGCCAATTCGCCTTCAAGAGCAATGCGTTGTTTGAGGAGGTCGTTGTAACGCTGTTCGATTGGTTCATTAAATAACATACAGTAGTCGATTAGTTATAAGTTGATTTCCGCTTTGAACATTTTTAAACGCATAGATACATAGAAAACATAGTTTAATATTGTCTAAATTCTTGTTTTAAAGCGTTTTATGTATAAAAACCATGTTCTCTATGTATCTATGTGTTAATCAAAAAAGCCAAAGTAGAAATTGCTGATTAGTTATAAAGATTGGTTCAGTAAAGTCCACTTTGAGTTTGGAATCTGGAATCTGGAATCTGGAATCTGGAATCTGGAATCTGGAATTCTAATAATGCCCCCATTCTCGCCATTTATACACTTCGCCGCCTAAATAAACGACGTAAAAACCGCGCACATCGGGACGGCTGAATCGCGCACTTTGCATATAACCAGCCAATTGTATTTCGGCTTCCGTGACGATGGCATCCACCTTATCGGCTGCCGCTTTTTTGACATATTTTAGTTCCAAAACAATCTCATAATTAATCGGTTTATCGGGCATTTTTTCAATGAAAATATCGGGATAACCGCGTTTATTTTCATATTCGCTGTGAATATAATAGGCTTCAAAAGGGTACAAAACGCCAATCATGA
Source organism: Saprospiraceae bacterium (assembly GCA_043764555.1). Taxonomy (GTDB): domain Bacteria; phylum Bacteroidota; class Bacteroidia; order Chitinophagales; family Saprospiraceae; genus JAAFJT01. The sequence continues at coordinate 373 of JAYUKJ010000232.1, read as the reverse complement.
GCGTTTGCAAATGCTTTTCACCATAGACTAATTCATCACGTGTCGAATGATTTTCTTGCAAAATATGCTCAATGACCTTGAAAAAAGGCGCAGGATTGCCTTCGTTTACCAGCTCATCAATCGAGTCGTCGAGCGGAATTCGGGTATCGGCAAAAAGCGTTTTTTCTAAGAAAATGGACGTAAAATACTCAAAATACAGCTTTTTAATCACATAATTGGGGATTTGGAACCGCCAACGCATATTTTTCACGTCTTTAATCGTCAACATACCCATGTAAAACAGCAGACTTAAAAAATCGTCTTGCGTAAAATTAGCTTCCATATTGTAAATCCGCGTCAACGAAAAATTAATCGACCCCGTTTTTACCAATTT
>JAYUKJ010000231.1:0-1456 GCA_043764555.1 Saprospiraceae bacterium | reverse complement strand
AAAAGAGTAAGGAATTAAGTTAAGGAAAGTTAAGAAAAATAAAGGACACAGTGAATTTAGTGCAGCAATCACAGAGGACACAACGGGATAAGTGATTTAAAATCAATCAGTTGTGTTCTTTGTGTGGCTGTTGTAAAAGCAGGTTACAACGTCGGCGAGGTTTTAAACCTCGCCAACGTTTAAAAAGATATAAAAGACAATACAACTAACGTAAGCTTATTTTTTAATCATTTTACAAATAAATATAAACAACGATTTCGATGAGAAAAATCCTAACCCTTTTCGGGGTTTTGCTTTGCCTTTGTTCGGTCAGTACAACGGCAATGGCTCAGAATGGCCAATTTGATGTGCGTTTTGCCATCAAAAACTATGATTGTGCGAGCAATACGGTGTCCATTCAGGTCCAAGTAAAAGCCCACGATGCCGCGCATACGTTCCTGATGGGCGATGCCAATTATCGTTTCGACTACGACCCGCGCGTTATCAATACGCCCACAATCGTCAGTCAAGAGAACTTTTCAAACCAACCGCCTTCGAGTGATTTTAACTACAATCCGCAGAATTTAAACGGTTCGTCGGCGGGTTTGACGCTCGGAACGGTCTCCCTCAACACCATTTACGGCAACGGTGGCAACGCCGCTAAATTGGTAACGGCAGCTTGGACAACCGTCTCCGTTATCCGTTTTACGGTGCTAGACCCAACCAAATGTTTTGACTTGATTTGGCACGACGACACCCGCTTCCCGATTACGGGGATGAACGAAATTGAGCTACTCGGCGGCGGGATTTATGAGCAGTACATCGTCCCTGCGGGGGGTGTTTTCCTCAATTACAGCGCGTGTATCCCCCAAGTTTGCGGCGGTATAACGGCTTTGAACGACATCAACACAACCCTAAAAAACACGGCTGTTTCGGGCAATTTGTTGATAAATGACAACAGTCCCTACGCCATGACGGCCACAATTACGCCGTTTCAAAGCCCCGCAAACGGCACGTTGACAATCAGCGCGAACGGCACGTACACTTACACGCCCGTTTCGGGTTACGTCGGTGCGGATGTAGCGAAATACATTGTTTGCAACACGGCGGGCTTGTGCGACACGGCTTCTTTGTTTCTAAATGTCTTGGATGTACCCGTTGCCAATACCAATTCTGCACCTATCGCGCAGAACGACAACGGCGTTACGTACGTCGGTTTAGCCCTGTCGGGCAACGTTTTGGCCAACGATATAGACCCCGAAAGACATACCTTGACCGTCAACACGACCCCCCTCAGTATGCCGACCAACGGAACGCTCGTTTTGAACGCCGACGGCACGTACATCTACACGCCCGTCGCGGGTTTTGTTGGAACGGATGCGTTTCAATACAGCGTTTGCGACAACGGTAGCCCCTCAATATGCCGAACGGCAACCGTCTCGATTGAGGTGTTGAACAACACAACGGGCGGCGCGGC
>JAYUKJ010000230.1:0-1456 GCA_043764555.1 Saprospiraceae bacterium | reverse complement strand
CAATGGTTCGTTAAAAATATTTGAAATGTACCACCAAGTGAATTGCTTATACAATTACCTATCAAATAAGGTCAACTTATTTAACGGTTAAAAAATAGCGGTTTAATATTACTTTTATCGCCTATTTCCCCTCTGATATTCAGTTTTTTCTTTATCAATTAAGCGGCAATTCTGCCTAATTGATATAGTTCTTTAATCTTGGGATTATTTTTTTCAACAAACGGGTCTTTCCCGTAAATGATAATTAATCTATCGAGCAAAAGTTCATTGACATATTGAGTTTTAATGTCTGCCATCGAAAAGGGCAGTCTTTCTTCTTTTGGTTTATCAAACCAGTGCATGGCTTTGGCTGTATTTAAAGTTGTCAACGCCATATTACAGTGAAAATCAATGGCGTTTTCTTTTCTACTTTGTGAGTCTTCTAATCCAAGATGTCCTTTAGCATCTCTAAATAAGAACTCAATTTGATAGCGCAAGCGATAATATTGATAGGCTTTCAAACCGCTTATTTCCTTGTCTGAACAATAATATATGCTTACATTTCTCACTGTTCCGTCTTCTTTTAAATAATGGACGATAACGATTTTGCCCCATCTTTTTAGGCAACGAACATGGGCAATGCCTTCATAAATTCGCGCATTTTCATCGCTTTTAACCAGTGTGAAGTGGTCGAGAGAAACGTTTTTAGCATCAATTTTTCCATCATATTCTTTCGGTCTTCCCCGTTTTTTTCCTTCATCATCGGTGGGGGCTATGTAAGCGTATCGTAAATAAATGTTATTTTGCAAACGCGTAACAATGGTAAAACCTGCCGCACAAACGCTATCAATAAAAGGTTTTTTAGAGAAAAAAGCATCAACGGCCAAGAATTTCGACAGTTTGTGTAATTCCTCTGCCTGCTCAATGAGCAAATTAGCGTAATACGTAAGTAGGCTTTCTTCACCTTTAATAGCCTGGGTTTGAGTCGCGTTGTAATGCATCGCCGTATGATTGTCAATATCACCAATGGCCAAAGCACTTAATTCTAAACCCCATTTCATTGCTCCAGCACCACCAGACCAAAAGTAGCCGACGCCAGGCGTGTGCTTGCCACTTTTGGCAAGGTAACTGGGGTCGAAAATCCAAATTAATTCATCCCCACAATACTCGCGTATTAACGCCGTATTGTAGGTTTTGAAATCAAATTTCTTTTCGTAATTTAGACGAAAACTTTGCTCACAGTAATCACCATGACGTTCTAAATTAAGGTAAGTGCGCCGAACACGCATACTTAAAAATAAAAGCATAACGTGCGGTATAAATTTGAATTGGCATTTCGTAATGCCAGACATTTTGCTCAATATTGCGCCAACGAAGGTTTCGACTTTCATAGGTAAAACAGTTTATTTTGTGATGTGAGAATCCAAAGTTACTGATTTTACCTTTTTTTTTTACTTTTTTTTTAACGAACCATTGA
>JAYUKJ010000229.1:0-1458 GCA_043764555.1 Saprospiraceae bacterium | reverse complement strand
CAAGTTATGCTTGGCGAAAAAGAATCTTATGAGCCGCGCTGTCGGTCGTGTTACTCAATGGGTAATATCTTGAATTTGAAGTAATTCCAAGGATTCCAAGGATTCCAAATTCCAAATTCCAAAATTGAAGTCTGGAATTTGGAATCTGGAATTTGGAATCTGGAATTTGGAATTTGGAATCTGGAATTTGGAATCTGGAATTTGGAATTTGGAATCTGGAATTTGGAATCTGGAATTTGGAATCTGGAATTTGGAATTTGGAATCTGGAATTGGAATCTGGAATTTGGAATCTGGAATTTGGAATCTGGAATCTGGAATTTGGAATTTGGAATTTGGAATCTGGAATCCTTCGAATTTGGAATCTGGAATCCTTTAAATTTGAAATTTGAAATTTTTTCACACCACAATTAACAACACTCATGCAAAACGGCTATTTGCGCGCCTTGTCGCTGGCTATTTTTCTGTTTTTAACGACATTTTCTCCGTCTATTTCTGCCCAAAATTGGGAAATTGGCACCACAATCGGCGGTTCTCTCTACAATGGCGACATTGACGTCACGTTCCAAACGGCACCAAATCAAGTACGGTTTGGCGGCGGCATTTTCGCCCGTTACCACGTCAATCACCTTTTAGCCGTTCGCCTGCAAGCGAATGCGGGGACTATTTTTGCGGATGAAAAGAATTTCGGCAGCTCGCTTTGGAAGTCGAGACGCGGTTTTAGCTTCACTTCACCGATTTACGAATTCGCCCTTTTGCCCGAAGTACGCCCGTTCAGAATCGGTAATATTGAGCCTTTTGGCTTCCTCGGACTTGCCGTTACGGCTTTCGACCCAGCCCCTCAGTACAACGACCCAAATCCGACGGCCGACTTGATATTGGACATAAATGCGCGCATTGAGCTGGATAAAACGACGCCTTTCGCCAAAACCACGCTGGCTCTTCCAATTGGCGCAGGCTTCCAATGGTTCATCAACGACCGTTTTGCCATCGGCGCGGAAGCGGGCGGACGCAAGACTTTTTCAGACCATTTTGACCAAATCAGCATTTCTGGCGGTGCCACATCCAAGGATTTTTACTTTTTTGGCGGCGTCACTGTCTCCTACTTGTTCGGTGGCGGCAACGGTTTCTCCAACAATTGGTCAAATAACGGCGGCGGCCGAGGCGGTGGCGTGCGGTGTCCAAGCTTTTAAGTCCTCCATTAGTTAAAAGTCGGTTGGTCATTAGGCTGACCCATTTTAAAACTAACCGACGACTTAGCATTCGTTAACGTCACAATTATTTGCAAAAAAAGAAGTGACGCCGAAATAAAAAGCCGTCTGAACGGTCAAGTCGCTAAAATCGTTGTTTATTTGCAACTATTCTTTAGACGTTAAAAAATATTGGATATTGAAAAATGTTTGGACATTCTCCCGCACCTTTTTTTGAAAGTTTGCCGTGAAATATCTGAATATCCTAAT
>JAYUKJ010000228.1:0-4861 GCA_043764555.1 Saprospiraceae bacterium | reverse complement strand
TCGGATTTTTAATAATTTTCACATAAATAGTGTTCAAACAATTAAACAAAAAATGGTGCGGCATCCGCCAATTTAGAGCCAAAATTTTATACCTATCCGCGCGTTCAGACTGCTTTACATATTGCTTTTCCTTGGCCAACAAATCGCGTTGAAGGCTGATTTCAACGCTGCTGTGAAACCATTTTCGGAGATAGACCAAACCCGTCAAAAGATACATATTAAAGATAATTTCGGGCAAAGTCCGAATCCAATCGTGCGCCAATTCAGCCACTTTGAGTATGCCCCTATCCTTCAAAAAGCTGCCCGAATAACTGTAAGCCGAACAAGTAAGCGCAATAAAAATAATAGCAAATAAAAAATAATATAAAGCGGCTTTAGAAATGGACATCCGCGTGTCACCGAAGGTTCTTGGCAACAAATAATAGGTATGCACATAACTAATTGGCAGCGTTATCACGAGTGTCAAAAGCATATCAATAAACCCATCATTGCGCTGATTATCGGATGGACTCAACGTCGTGTATGCAAAATTTATATAGTGTAATACGCTCAAAATCAACCAAAAAATCAGGTGATATTGAAGGTCATTGCGGTTGAATTGAACCTGCGGAAATAAGCGAGGCGCTTGGGTCGAGAATGTATTATTTTTTTTCATGGCTCAAAAATAAGCACTCAAAAACAATAAATAAATACCATTTGATAAATCAAGCGCTTCATTTGACAGAACGGCATTTCTATCGGTCAAAACGGCGTTTTTGTTTGATAAAAATGTCAAAGCCAATGACAAAATAACGACAAAATAACGACAAAATAAAAAAATTAAGACCCCTCAGTATCAACGAATAAAAACGCCTTTTTGTCCATGCCGACAAAAAAGCGTTTTCATTTGACAGCCTTTGTGCTTTCCAAACAATCAAATAATTCAGTACCGTTATCAAATAGAAATAAATCAGAACGCCGACCGCCGCACCTTTGAATCATTGAAAAACGCATTTAATCATTCTTAAAAATCCTCCCAAAATGGCTGCTATCATTCTGATTATTGTCTGCCTCGTTTTAGGCGAAATGTTGACACCTTCTAATCGCCGCGACAGGTATCGGCGCCGCAATCGTTACGACCGTCACAATCGTTATTACGACGATGATTATGACGATGATTATGACGACGAAATCGACCGCCGCGCGGGACGCTACACCTTGGTTTTCATGGCGCTCGTCTGCCTTGCGCTGTACTTTTTCAATGCGTACTCGAGTCCAGAAACGGGCGTTGCAACGCGGTAATTAGGCCCCCTCAGTATAAATCATTAATTTTAAAGAAAATGACTGCGGGAAGACCTATTTTATTGTTTATCAACTAATTACATTTTATAAAATTAGATAATTATCGAGCGAGACAAGACGCCTTGACCGCCGCAACCCCGCTATTTTTTAAACCATAAAAGTATTTAAAATGAAAGAACTATTGACAAATTTTGGCGCAACCGAAAACGCTATAATGAGCTATTTGCGTTACTGTTTCCCTTCGGCTTTGTCGCGCGAAGACTTTGAAGACGCCATCGTCGTTGCGTTTGAAAAACTGTTTTTGGACAGCTTGAAAGACGTGCCAACGCTCGAACCAACCATCGCAACGATGCGGTATTTGGCAAAATTAGCGTGCATAGATGCGTACCGAAAAAAACTAAGAGAAAGAAAGTTAATTGTCCTTCAGCCGCTTGGTTTTGAGCCAAATTTTGATGAAGACAGCGCGGATATTTTGGCGCAAATCGAGCAAAAATTCGTAAAAAAAACGGCGTTGCAAAAAGCCACTTTTGAAAAATTTCACCTTTTTTCCCCGCAGGGAAAAGAAAGAATGGCGTTCAAAAACGGTAAAAAAGTGTCCGATAAAATGCTCGCTCAAAGGTTTAACACGACCGTCGGCTACGTCAAACAAGTGCGCTACAGCACGCTCGCTGAAATTCGGGAAGCCATGACTTAAATAAAGAAAAAGCGTCTTGCAAATGGTCATTTGCAAGACGCTTTTTCTTATTTCATCCAAACCTAACCACGCTTATTTTTATTCTGATTTAATTAAATTATTACAAAAATTCGACAATTTGATTAGTTTTGCGCGTGAAATTAATCGAAAAACCCGAAAATACTGCGGGGTCCTAAAATCTTAAAATCAATAAAAAATAGCATGACGGCATTAGAAAAACGCTTGTTGAAACAATGGGAAAGTGGAAAAATAACCACGGAAATATTCAATGCGCAGTTCCCAATCGACGTTAGCAACAACGCGCAATACCTGATTGATGAGATAAATAATGCCGCAAAATTGGCTAAAAATAAGGAATTAAGCAGTCTCATAAATTTGATTTATCTATGTGAAAACAAAGCGCCTTTTATTGACGTTTTGAACGAATTACTCATCAATCCTAACCACAAAAGCCACCAATTTATCACTAAAACCCTTCAAAATCTCAAACAGCCAAGCAGCGTTAAATTCATTAAACAAGCCTTGGAAACCGACTTCGATTACCTCAATTATACGGCTTCTGAACCCGAAGCTATTGCCAAATGGTTCAGTTGGGCATTGTTTTCGATTGGAACCGAAGAAGCCATAAATACGCTTAGACAATACGCTCAATCGGACAATGCGGGCATTAAAAAAGAAATGACGTATCGATTGAATAAATTTTTGCGAGAGTAAACACACCGAAAAAAACCTACATTTGCACGCTTATTCGTAACTAAAGCCTTTCGTATTAGATTTAAACTTACACAAACAAAAATGAAGAGATCTCTTTTCCTACTTATTTTCCTCGCGGCTAATGTGTTGTCTATCAACAATTTAGAAGCCAAAAATCCCATTTCAGAAAACCGTCGCGACACCTTAGACCCTGAGCAAAGACTGCCCGAAGGCGTCAAACGCCCAACACCGCGCCGCTTGTACGCAATCGCTTCAAACGACGTATTTGCACCGAGAATTGACCCGCAAAGTTGGTATATTGGCTTTCGCGAACCGACGGTTGAGTTGATGATTCACGATGTCAACATCCGAAATCATCAAGTTATTATTGAAAAAAACGGCATCACCATTCAAAAAATTGAGCGTCCCGAAAACAATAATTACCTGTTTGTCACGCTCTTCATTTCGCAAGTAACGACGCCCGGCAACGTGGTGATTAAATTGAAAAATGGCGCCGAAACGCGGACGCTGAATTGGGAATTAAAAAAACGCAACAGTGCCACAAAGGACCCCTCAGTATTGAAGCGCAATCAAGGCTTAAATACGTCCGATTTTGTCTATCTCATCATGCCCGACCGCTTCGCGAACGGCGACCCGACGAATGACGATATTCCCGCGATGCAGCAGCGCGGCGTTGACCGAAAAAAGATGTTTTTCCGACACGGCGGCGATTTGCAAGGCGTTATTAACCACCTCGATTACTTGAAAGAACTCGGCGTCACGGCAACTTGGCTCAATCCTGTTCAGGAAAATGACCAACCTTTTGAATCCTATCACGGCTACGCGATAACCGATTTGTACAACATCGACCGACGCTTTGGCAACAACGAAAAATACCGTGAATTTGTCGAAAAAAGCCACGAAAAAGGCATGAAAGTCGTCATGGACATCGCGCCAAACCACGTCGGTGACCAAAGTTATTTCATCAAAGACTTGCCCGAAAAAGATTGGATTCATCAATTTGACACGTTTACGCGCACCACTTACCGCGACCAAGTTGTCTTTGACCCTTACGCTTCGGTGGCCGACAAACGACAAATGCAAGACGGCTGGTTCGATGTGCAGATGCCCGACGTGAATACCAACAATCCGCACGTTGCGAATTATTACACGCAAGCCTACATTTGGTGGTTAGAATATTCGGGTTTGGACGCCTATCGTATTGATACTTATTTGTACAACGACCCGTTTTTTATGGCGGGTTTGAGTAGCAAAATCCGTCAAGAATTTCCTAAAGTCACGCTTTTTGGCGAAACTTGGGTGCATGGGATGAACAATCAAGCCTACTCCACGGAAGGTTTGATTTTGAATAAAAAATACGATTCAGCGATGCAAGGCGTCACCGATTTTCAACTGTATCATGCCATCACCGAAGCCTTGACGAAGCCGCAAGGCTGGACGGAAGGCGTCATGCAGTTGTATCAAAACTTGGCGAATGATTTTGTTTACAAAAATCCTTTTCAAAACGTCACGTTCATCGACAACCACGATTTAGGTCGCTTTTACAGCATCGTTGGCGAAGATAAAGCGAAATATAAGTCCGCAATTGCGTGGTTATTGACGTGTCGTGGCATTCCACAATGGTATTACGGCGCTGAACTCGGTTTTACGGGTTTCACAAATCCCGACGGAAAAGTGCGTCAAGACATGATGGGCGGCTGGAAAGAAGACCCAAAAAGCGTTTTTACGGAGGAAGGACGCACGGAAAAAGAACGCGATATTTTCAATTACACGAAGCAATTAGCCAATTGGCGAAAAACAAAAACCTGCGTTCAAGACGGAAAACTCACGCAGTTTGTGCCAATTGACGGCGTTTATGTCTATTTCAGATATGACGAAAAAGGAACAGTTATGGTCGTCATGAACACGAGCGACAAGTCCGTAAAATTGGACACAAAGCGCTTTTCAGAACGCTTAACGGGCTTCAAAAAAGCGAAAATCGTCACGACGGATTGGGTGTTGAGCGACTTGTCTAAATTGGAAATTGGGAAGTATGAAACCTTGATTTTAGACTTAGAAAAAGGCGATTGAGGTTAAATACTGGTAACTTCGGAGAAGTCATTTTTAATTTTGATTAAAGTTTTTCAGTGCCTCTTTAATATCGTTTTTTGTCAATACGTTATTGTCAATTAA
>JAYUKJ010000227.1:0-1464 GCA_043764555.1 Saprospiraceae bacterium | reverse complement strand
CGTAAATCATCCGTGAATTTCGCAGATTAACGCGGTATTAAAGCATAAATTCGTTTAAAATTCGCGAAATTCGCGGACAGGCGCGAGTTGCAGACAATCAATTAATTATAAAAAATATGAAAAAAATTGCAGTTTTTACATCAGGCGGCGACTCGCCTGGCATGAATGCGAACGTTCGGGCGGTCGTTCGGACGTGTTTACATTACGGCATCGGCGTTGTCGGCATCCGCAACGGCTACGAAGGCATGATTGACGGTGATATGTTTGAAATGACGAGCCTCAGCGTGTCAAATATCCTTCAACTCGGCGGCACAATGCTCGGTACGGCGCGCTCAATGCGCTTTATGGCGCCCGAAGGACGGGCTTTGGCTTACGCAAATCTAAAGAAATTCGGCATCGAAGGCATTGTCGCTTGCGGCGGCAACGGCACTTACACGGGCGCTTTGGTTTTTATGGGCGAATATCCCGACATCCGCATCGTCGGAACACCGGGAACGATTGACAATGACCTCTACGGAACGGATTACACAATTGGCTACGATACGGCCGTCAACACGGCGATGAACGCGATTGACAACGTGAAAGACACGGCAAATTCGCACGGGCGCGTGTTTTTTGTCGAGGTTATGGGGCGCGACGCGGGTTTTATTGCCCTGCGTTCAGCAATTGCGACGGGTGCAGAAGCCGTTTTGGTGCCTGAAGTTGCGAGCGATTTACCCGCTTTGGTGAAGACTTTGAACGATAATTTTAATAAGAAAAAACGGGCGAGCATTGTTGTGATTGCCGAAGGTGACGATGCAGGCGGCGCTTTTAAAGTGTTGGAACTCATCAAACCGCAACTTTTGGCAACCGATATTCGCGTAACAATTTTAGGACATATTCAACGTGGCGGTCGCCCGACGGTGCTTGACCGCGTGTTGGCGAGTCGGCTTGGCTTGGAAGCCGTGCGCGCGCTAATGGACGGAAAAGTGGGCGTTGCGATTGGTCAACTCGGACACGATATTGCTTACACACCTTTTGAAACAGCGATAAAACACCACAATCGAATCAACCCGACGCTGTTGGAAATGGTGGAAATTTTGAGCTAAGGGAGATTTAAAATTCCAGATTTAAAATTCCAAATTTCAAGGTGCAACGAATTCAACGTCGGCGAGGTTTAAAACCTCGCCGACGTTCCCGCAATCTACTGAGGGGGGCTTAAAAATCGGAATTCAAGTGAAAAACCACTTTCGGATGTTGTTCCTGCGCCGTCTGCAATGCCCAAGCCGACTCGGCCAAGAAGACGGGTAAACCGTGTTTATCGGTTGCCATATCGCGGCGGCGGCGGTCGTAAAACTCATCGTATGCTTTTCTATCGTCACACGTTACCCAACAGGCCTTGTAAAGATTCACGGGTTCGTAGTCGCAACTTGCGCCGTATTCGCCCTTCATGCGGTACTGAATCACCTCAAATTGCAGCGCGCC
>JAYUKJ010000226.1:0-1466 GCA_043764555.1 Saprospiraceae bacterium | reverse complement strand
TTTTCTCCGTATTCACCCCAATATTTGCAAACGTTACCTTAATCTTTGTACTCCCCATCCACGGGATTTTCACCCAACCTTCGCCCGTAAAATTGCCATTGCCACCCGCAACTTTTGTCAGCGTCACGGGAAAATCGCCCGACATAATCACATCGCCAATCGCAAGGCTTGCAATCGGTGTTCCCGCCGCAGGTAAAGGCGGCATTTGCCCACAATTCAAGCCTTGAATCTGCCCCAAGGCCAAAGTCGTTGCCCGAAGCGGGGTGCAAAAACTTGTCGCGCCATTCGCACACATGCCGCCGACTCTTACCTCGTATTCCGTATCGGCTTCTAAGCCCGTAAGGTTAAAAGTATTATTAATTGCTACTTGTTCGACCCACTCCCAAACAACCGTTGTGCTGTATTTTCGATAGGCAACACGGTAATTATAGTAAATAGCCGCACCTGTCCAAGAAATAGCGATAACATCACTCGCTTTGGGTGTTAACAATAGACCCGAAATAGCGGGGCAAGTGCTACCCATTTGAAAAGTAAAAGTTTCACTAAAGCCATTGTTTCTAAACAAAGACATACCTGATGTTAATTTGGCCTGTATGCGCCAAGCGTAAGTTTTGCCCGATGTGAAATTGGTGGTAGGGCGTGAAATTGCATTGGTTGCGACCGTTGCCTGATACAAAATCGGCGCAGTTGCCCATAAAGCATTTACATTTGTTGTCCCAAAAGGTACTTCAATTACTGTCCATTCGTACTGAAGCGGTAAAGCCGTAGTTGCTCTTGACAACCACTGAAAAGTGAGGTTACTTCCCGAAGTTGGCGCAATTTGTTCGCCTCGGCTCGGTTGCGTCAATTGTGGTGGGTCATTGAGGGTGATAAACATAGATTGCCCAATCATCTCACTCAACCGTTGACCTGTAACCGCATTAACTACTTGAAACGAAATGCGATAGACACCATTTTCCAAAGGTTTTTGATACTCTAGGGTCGAAAAACCCTGCAAATTTTCAAATCGAAAATACGGATTCAAATCCAAAGCACCTAATTGCTTAGTGATAAACGGCACTAAATTGAGTGTAGGGACGCCTGTCACCACGTCGCTACTTGTGGCAATTAGTGTATTGTTGTATTCAATATACAATTTTAGTCGGACATTCATTGAGCCAAGTTCAGCCTCATTGAGTGTCAAGTTCAAACCCATTCTGCTTGCACCCGTTACGGCATATTCAGACCAATTAGCGGGATATGGCGAATTGATTTGAAGACTGCCTGTTATCGGCATTGATTGCTGGGCAAGCATTGAATAACTTACGACAAAAGCAAAAAGCCAAGAGAGTACCCCCCTCAGTATAATTGGCGTTTTTAATGTAAAATGTTGCATAGGATTAATGAACGATAGTTTATTAATGATAGATTTTTAGAATAATTATGTTCGGTGCTTAAAAAGTATAATTGTACCCTGCGTTAATCGT
>JAYUKJ010000225.1:0-1467 GCA_043764555.1 Saprospiraceae bacterium | reverse complement strand
AACAACGACGGTTGGTTTGGCAACAGTTCGGGCGCGGCGCAACTATTGAACATGAACCGTTTACGCGCCATCGAAAACCGCCGAACGATAGCAAGATGTAGCAATACGGGCATTTCTGGATTTATTGACCCGTTCGGAAACCTCTACGGACAACTCAAACCACAACAAGAAGGCATCAATACTGAGGGGGTCGTTTTGAACGACGCATTGACGGTTTTTACGCAATACGGCAATTGGTTTCCAAAGGCACTACTTGGCTTGTTGTTCGTTAGTTTGATGATTTTAAGACAATCAAGAAGTTTGAAGATTTGACAACTTTGTAAAATTATAAAACCTATAATACATTATTTTAGGGTTTTCTTATAAAAAATGTCAAGCGTAATGAATCCGTTAGGATTCACACATTTATAGGAAAAATAACCCCGAAAAATGTCAGAATCTAACGAATCCGTAGGATTCGCACATTTATTAGCAATAATATTTGAAAAAATACCGACTACAAATGTGTGAATCCTACGGATTCAAGGCATTTTTCGTACATTTTTTCTATAAATGTGCGAATCCTAACGGATTCATTGCGCTTGTAATTTCACAAGAAAACCTCATACATTATTTTCTAACAATTTTAAAACAAAAAAGATGAAAAGACTTTTAATCCTTATCGCCTTTATTGGGCTTTGCTTACAATCCGCGTCGGCAGGTAATGCCTGTCATTATGGGTTTCGGAACCCTAATTTGCCTACGTCGTCAACGGCTTTTAAAGCTAATACGTCCGTAAACGCAAGTAAAAACGCCGCTTATTTCAATACCAAAGACGCGCCAATTCGCACATTTCCAAAGGCGTTGCAAACGCGTAGTAGTGCTATTTCGATAACCGAAGCCGATTTTTTAGCCATCATCCAGCCAAATATGCGGCAAGAAACTCGGACGGCACTTAGCGGCGGGTCTGTTTTGATGAATATAGGTGTTGCCGATATGAATAATCCGCAAACGTGGACATTGCCCACCAATATATTGAGCAGTTTTACACAAACCCGCAACGCTGATTTTATTCCTTCGGCTGATGTGCCGATAGCGGCGCAAGTAGCAGGGGCAACACACATCAGTAAAAGAACCTATCTCGACTCCGACGATGGACATACGCTTGTCGAATACGCGCATTATCAATTCAATGCGGGGCAACAACTTAATGAATTGGGGACAACAATCGTTGATATGGGCGATGCCGACGCCGTAGCAAATCATGGAGAATCTGCCCAATTGTATGCCGATTCCCCTTTGGATTTAAACGATGTTTTTACGAGCCACACAACAGATTATTTAGATGATGCGGAATTCCCAAAAACGGTGGCAACAAACACCGTAACGGTAGATGGTTTCGGGACAATCAACAATCCTTTTGGGGCGGGAACACTCAATTGTTTACGCATGAGTATCGTGCAAACAAACGCCGAATATACCACTAAT
>JAYUKJ010000224.1:0-1467 GCA_043764555.1 Saprospiraceae bacterium | reverse complement strand
ATACGTGGGTATGGGTGAAACCGATATTCGCGGCAATATCGCAGGCGGTGATGGCATCTATAAATCAACCGACGCGGGTAAATCATGGAAACACGTGGGTCTGAAAAAATCTTGGGGCATTGGTAAACTCATCGTGCATCCCAAAGACGCGAACGTGGTTTTGGCGGCTTCGCTTGGCAATCCTTTCGGACGCGTTGCGAAGCCGATGAACGCCGAGGAACGCGGCATCTATCGCTCAACCGACGGCGGCACAACTTGGCAACACGTTTTGGCACCGACGAATGACAAAACGGGCGCTTCGGACGTCATTTTCGACCCGACAAACCCGTCAATTGCTTACGCCACGATGTGGGAATGTTACAGAAATCAATATTCGATGTCGAGCGGTGGCGAAGGTTCGGGTTTGTATAAGTCAACGGATGGCGGCGCGACTTGGAAAAACATCTCGAAAAATGTCGGTTTACCCGTTGGAATGTTGGGAAAAATGGGCGTTTCGGTATCGCCTGTTAATGGCAACCGCGTTTGGGCAATCGTTGAAAATGCCAATGGCGGTTTGTTCAAAAGCGACGATGGCGGCGAAACGTGGACACGGACGAGCAATGATAAAAATATTTGGCAGCGCCCGTGGTACTATATGCAAGTTGTATCAGACCCTGCGAATATTGACGTGGTTTACGCATTAAACGTAAATTTAATGCAATCGGTGGACGGCGGTAAAAACTTCAAATCCATGCAAGTTGGCCACGGCGATACGCATGATTTGTGGATAAATCCTAAAAATCCGCAGAATCTTATTCTCGGCGACGACGGCGGCGGCGAGGTGTCGTTCAATCAAGGTAGAACTTGGACAGAATTGGACATTCCAACGTGCCAATTTTACCATATTTCGGTGGATAATGCGTTCCCATATCACCTTTACGGCGCGCAACAAGACAATTCGTCGATTCGAATTTTGAGCCGAAATACTGAGGGGGCTGGTTTGAATCGTCAAGATTGGGAAGTCGCTGGCGGTGGAGAATCGGGTTATGTCGTGAGCGACCCGACGAATTCTGACATTGTTTTTGGCGGCAATTACATGGGGCAAATGGAGCGTTGGAACATGAAAACGGGGCAAAAACAAGACGTTTCGGCGAATCCGATTCAGTATTTGGGCGACGCTTCGGAGTCGATGAAATACCGTTTTCAATGGACTTTTCCAATTATTTTTTCGCCGCACGACGCTAAAACGATGTACGCAACGTCGCAGTTTGTTCATAAAACGACGAATAACGGGCAGTCGTGGGAAATTATTTCACCCGATTTGACGCGTCACGACACGAACACCACGAAGTCGTCGGGCGGTTTGATTACAAAGGACAACACGGGCGCCGAAACGTTTGCCGACATCTTCACATTTGCCGAATCGCCCGTCAAACAAGGCGTTTTTTGGGCGGGTTCGGACGATGGTTTTATGCACGTTTCGCAAGA
>JAYUKJ010000223.1:0-4885 GCA_043764555.1 Saprospiraceae bacterium | reverse complement strand
TACTGAGGGGTGGTAAAATTTTGCTCGCAGGAAACGGCGGTTCTGCGGCGGACGCACAGCATATTGCGGCAGAATTTGTCGGACGTTTCGTGCGCGAGCGGCGCAGTTTGCCCGCAATCGCGCTCACGACGGACACGTCGGCAATGACGGCAATTGGCAACGATTACGGTTTTGAAGCCATTTTTGCGCGACAAATCGAAGGTTTGGGGAACGCAGCCGACGTTTTTATCGGTATTTCAACGTCGGGCAATTCGCCAAATATTATTCGGGCAGTGGAAGCGGCGCGTGAAAAAGGCTTGAAAATTATCATTTTTTCGGGCAGAGACGGCGGCATACTGAGGGGTTCGGCGGATGTAGAAATCGTTGTGCCTTCGGACGTGACGGCGCGGATTCAGGAAATGCACATTTTGGTGGGACATATTATCTGCGAATTTGTGGATGAAAACGTTTGAATGAATTAAGAGTTAAAAATTGAGAATTAAAAACTACGGCTGAAAACTTGACGGTTTAGGCAGACAATAATTTGTAAGAATAAAATGGAGAATCAGACTCAAAATATTGGTAATCAAGAAATTACGCTGCGCGGCGCGATTCAATTTATCGTTAGATATTCTAAAATTGTGCGGCAACGCTGGTACATTGTCGTCTTGTTGTGCGGGCTTTTTTCCGCTTATTTTCTCTATCAAGCCTTTAACGCCCAATGGAAATATCAAGCAAATCTGACATTTATGCTCAATGACGGCGACAAAGGCGGCATGGGCGGCATCGGTTCCTTGTTGGGTCAATTTGGACTTGGCGGCGGTGGCGGCGAAGGAAATTTGGATAAAATCGTCGAATTATCGCGGACGAGTCGCATTTTGAAGACGGCTTTGTTCTCAAAAGCGACGATTGACGGGCGGGAAGATTTTTTTGCCAATCACGTGATTCGCGCGACGGGACTGCACGATGAGTGGAAAAAAGACACAACGGGATTGCCGAATTTCTTGTTCACACGCGGCGATTTTGAACAGTTCAACCGCCTTGAAAATCACGCGGCGAATGATATTTTGGGGTTGATGAATGCCAAAAAAGACCCGCTTTTTTCATGTGGTTATGCCAAATTATCGACGATTTTTTCGATGAGTTTCAACAGCGGCAACGAAGAATTGAGCATTCAATTGGTCCGAAAGATTTTTGAAAATTTGAGCGAATTTTACGTCATGAAAACCACCGAGCGCGAGCGTCAAACCCACGACGTGTTGCGGGCGCAAAAAGACTCCGTTTACGCCGTTATGCGCGGAAAAGAGGTTGGTGCGGCGCGTTTTCAAGATTTCAACCGTGGTTTAGTCCTTCAAAGCGAAAAAGTAAAGGGCGACCAAATGCAAAAAGATGCCCAAATTGCGACGCTTGCCTACGGCGAAATGCTCAAACAGTACGCGATTGCGGACTTCGCTTTGAAGAATAACACGCCTTTTATTCAGCCAATTGATATGCCGACGGCGCCGCTTGACCGCAAAAAAGATTCAAAACGCAAGGCTTTGATGTTGGGTTTAGGCTTGGGTTTGGTCTTGAGCATTGGTGGAATTATCGTTGGTCACATTTTTTTGACAGCCCTAAAAGAGGCATTGAAGTAGTATTGGAATATTGAGATATTGGAATATCCCAATATTCCAGTATTTTAATCCGATTTCAATAAATTTTCAAGAAAATTAGCAAAACATATTTGCGTTGAAAACAATTTGAGTAACTTTGCTACTCAATATTGTAGCTATGCTTAGTACCCTTATTTCATCCAAAACACGCGTCAAACTGTTACTTAAATTCTTTTTGAACAGTAATACGCGTTCATACCTCCGTAGTTTGGAGACCGAATTCGGCGAATCGACGAACGCGATTCGCATCGAAATTAATAGATTTGAGCAAGCTGGTATGCTTAGTTCGGAGCTTGTGGGCAATAAAAAAATGTTTCGGGCGAACGTGGAGCATCCGCTTTTTAGAGAGATTCATAATATTTTATTGAAATATGTAGGACTCGACCGCATCGTTGAAGACGTCATAGAACGGCTTGGTGAAGTAAAAAGAGTCTATCTTGTCGGCGAATTTTCAAAAGGCTTGGATAGTGGTTTGATTGACCTCGTTTTAGTGGGTGATATTGACCAAAATTATTTGATAAATTTGATTGAAAAAACGGAAAAATTGGTGAGCCGAAAAATTCGCTACATCATCTATTCTGAAACAGAATTTACGACAAGCAAGACCGACCAATTGAATCCGAAACCGCTCTTGTTGTGGTCGAAAGATTAAATTTAGGACCCCTCAGTATTTTACGATTCCCAACCAATTTCAACGTCAAAAACGGCATTTTATCCTTGTAACTTATTGATAATCAAACATTTGAGAGACGAGATGACAACAACACCATTAAAAACCATTAAAGAATATCGGGCTGAGGTTGAACAATCTGAAGCTAAATCAAAAACGGCTAAGACCGTTGATAAAAACAAAGTCGGCGAAAGTCATTTACACGAGACTGAGCCGCATTGGTTTGCCGTTCGTACACGCTTTAGGGACGAAAAAGTCGCCATAAAAATGTTGACGGCTTACGCCATTGAAGCCTATTTGCCGATTCAAAAAGTGACGCGGCGGTATGGTAAAAAAGTACGGCACGTCGAATTGCCACTCATTAATAGTTTTGTTTTCGTCAGAATTTGCAGCCACGAATACAAAACGGTCTTACAATCGGAATACGTTACTGGTTTCCTAAAATTGGGGCAAAATATGCTCTCGATTCCCGACGAACAAATAGAATTAATGCGCCGTTTGTTGGGTGAAGGCGTAGAACTGACCGTCGAACCAACCTTGGGTTATCAAAAAGGCGATTGGGTTGAGGTGACATCAGGACCTTTGATGGGTTTTCGCGGCACTTTGGTCACGATAAAAGGTAAAGATAAAATGCTCGTGGAACTCGTTAACTCGGAGCATTCGCTCCAAATTAGCATTGATAAAGCGCTGCTCAATAAAATTATGGAATAAAATACGCCTGTTGTAGCCTCGAAAACATATTAATTGATTCGACCCTATGACATTCAAATCAATACCATTGCTAAAAAATTACGTGACAACCCCAAAAAAGGAGCATTCGCCCTACCGTGCGTATGCTCCTTTTTACGACTTTTGCGTTTTCAGAAAAACTATCATTTGTAAGGACAGATGAGCGGCGAAGCCATGTGCTGTTTTGAGATTTGACATTTTTTTAAAAACTGTCAAATCTCAAAATGTAGGCTCAATCTTTCGCGCCAAAGGACCCCTCAGTATTTTCCCGTATTTTTTCGATTTTCGACTATCAAATATCAATCAATACCTTAACAATCAATAATTTAAAAATTAATTTATTTGCTCATGATTACGCAAATGGTTGACCTTAAAGGTCAGTATAAAAAAATTAAACGCGCGGTAAACGCCTCAATTCAAGAAACACTTGATACGACCTCTTTTATCAAAGGTCCGAAAGTGGCAGCTTTTCAGAAAAATTTAGAAACCTATTTGGGTGTCAAACACGTGATTCCTTGCGCAAATGGAACGGATGCGCTTCAAATTGCCTTCATGGCGCTTGGTTTGCAACCCGATGATGAGGTAATTGTTCCTGCTTTCACGTATGTGGCGACTGCCGAAGTTATCGCCTTATTACGTTTGAAACCAATTATGATAGATGTTGACCCAAAAACGTTCAATATTACGGCGAAAGCGGTCGAAAAAGCGATAACACCACGGACAAAAGCGGTCGTTCCCGTTCATCTTTTCGGACAAAGTGCCGATATGGAAGGCATTATGGAAGTCGCTAATCGCCACAATTTGTTTGTTATTGAAGACAATGCGCAAGCAATTGGCGCCGATTATACGTTCAAAAATGGCGAAAAACGCAAAGCTGGCACGATTGGACACATCGGTTGCACGTCGTTTTTTCCTTCCAAAAATTTAGGTTGCTACGGTGACGGTGGCGCTATAATGACGAACGATTCGGAACTCGCTAAAAAAATCACGATGGTGGCCAATCATGGTCAATCTAAGCAATATTACCACGACGTTGTTGGCGTAAATTCACGCTTGGATGCCCTTCAAGCGGGCATTTTGGACATTAAATTGGCAAAACTCGACAGTTATTCTTCAGCTCGAAACAAGGCGGCAAAGGCGTATGACAAGGCATTCAAGCCGTTGAAAGGCCTCGAAATACCCGCGCGTGCTAAAAATTCAAATCACGTTTTTCACCAATATACTCTAAAAGTGAAAGATGGAAAACGGGCAGAATTACAAGCCTACTTGACAGAAAAAGGCGTGCCTTCAATGGTCTATTATCCCGTTCCGCTCTACAATCAACCCGCTTTTGCGCCTTATTGGAACGGTATCAAGTTGCCCGTAACGGAGCAATTATGCACCGAAGTCATGTCTTTGCCGATGCATACGGAATTATCGGCCGACGTTTTGAAACAAATTACGGATTTGGTCACAGCGTTTTTTGAATAAGGTATTCTAAATTTTCAGGCTTTCAGATTTGACAACTTTCAAAAAGTTGTCAAATCTTTCTTCTCTCACATTCGACTTACACTTATAACAACATGATTTACGAAGTTCTACTCAGTTTCATCACGGCGTTTATTCCAAGTTATTTCATTATTCCGTCGGTTATTCACGTGGCGAAAGAAAAACACCTCTGCGATTTGCCGGGTGAACGCCGCAGTCATACCGAAGTGACGCCGTCGCTGGGTGGTGTGGCCATTTTCGCAGGCGTGATGTTTTCAATGATTTTCTGGACGCCTTTTGGCACTTTTAAGGAGCTTCAATACACACTTTGCGCGTTTATTATCATCTTTCTGATTGGTGTAAAAGACGATATTATGGCGATTACACC
>JAYUKJ010000222.1:0-1472 GCA_043764555.1 Saprospiraceae bacterium | reverse complement strand
AGGGGGAGTGTCAGTATCGGTGCATCGAGTGCGGCAAGGAAAATATTGCCCGAACACCCGCCCGTCGGCGAAGACAACAATTCATTTGTCACCGCGTCGAAAGCCTTAAAACAGCATTGATAATTGCCCGTCGGCAAAGGTTTGCCGAGCAGCAAATCCGTTTTATTGCCACCGGCGGCAATCAAATCGGATTCTCTAAAATAGCCACGTATGTCATCTGCCGTCATCATACGGGTTTGGTTGGGCAGCAACGTAAAAAATTTACGCGGCTTAAAATCATCTCTTAACTTGAGTGTAACGCCCACATCACTTGTCAATTCAAAAGTGAATTTGACATTCAGGGTCTGACCCGTCAAGTTAATCATTTGAAAACTAAGCCGACTTTGGTATTCAGGCAACAAATAGTTAGTCGGATAGGGTGAATACGGCGGTGTTACCATCGTCACGACGACTACCTTTTGTCCCAACAACCAGAGCGGAATAAGTAGTAGCAACAGCATTGCTGTTGCTATGCGAAGAGTGCTTTTCATTTTTTAAAATTTTTGTTTTAGACAATAAGAATGCTTTACCAATAGCGACAGTTTGTCACATCGGTAGTAAATTATTTAAGATTGTATGTTATGATGAATTTTAAGTAATGGTTAGGTATAATGGTAAAAAAGACGCACTTACCACAAGCTGTGTTTATTACATTAGGTTGTTCGTTTTTTATAAGACAAAGGTAAAAAAGAAAAGAACTTCTGCATATAGTTATTTCTAACTATAACCCACTTAAAGTATTGACAATCAATATTTTAGAATAAAAAATATTTTCATTATTTTTACATATAGTTAAAAATGAACTGTTTTTGTACGCATTTGTCCCTAAAATCGGGAGTAGGTATTTTTATTCCAATAAATCGGGCAAAAACACCCCCTCAGTAATTTGCATAGCCTATGCGTATTAAGCGCTAAAG
Organism: Saprospiraceae bacterium; assembly: GCA_043764555.1. Classification (GTDB taxonomy): domain Bacteria; phylum Bacteroidota; class Bacteroidia; order Chitinophagales; family Saprospiraceae; genus JAAFJT01. The sequence goes on along the minus strand of JAYUKJ010000222.1, from coordinate 516 downwards.
CGTTCCAAATCTGTTAGAACTTGCTATGTCTCAACGCTTAATTCGCATAACCTATAATCACTTATTGTTTCACAAACTTCGCCACTTCCGTTCCGACTTTTAGTACATAAGTCCCTTGTGGCAAGGCACTCACATCGAGTTGTTGGGCAGTTTTGCCAACCAAAACTTGTTGACTCAAGAGATTAATAACTTGAAAAAGTGACCCCTCAGTATATTCTACTGTTAAGACGTTTAAGACGGGGTTTGGATAGGCTTTCAGCTTGTTAATGCCTTTTGTTGCTACCGTGACGATTTTTGAGAACGTCTCTGTGCCGTCGTTGTCGAGTTGCCGAAGGCGGTAATAAGACGTGGGCAACGGGTTGTTGTCCGTAAATTCATATTTGCCATACGCGCCTTGTGATTTGACAAAAGAGATAGGCAGCCACGTTTTGTCCGATACCAAACGCTCGACTTGAAAACCGCGATTGCTCACCTCGCGCACCGTTGTCCACGTTAAAACATTGCCCGATACTGAGG
>JAYUKJ010000221.1:0-1472 GCA_043764555.1 Saprospiraceae bacterium | reverse complement strand
AGGAACGTTTTTCGCAAGAGGTCTTTCTCTCGGCGGGTACGAATATGGTTTATTTGGATATGAATATTGCAAATCCGCGCCTTTGGTGGACCCATAATCTCGGAGAATCGTACCTTTATAACGTAAAAACGAGCCTTCAAGCCATCAATCCGACTGGAAAAGGAGAAATTATCGCTCAATCTTCGATGAAATATGGCGTCCGAACCATTGAACTTGTGCAGGAAAAAGATGCTAAAGGCGCATCCTTTTTCTTTCGTTTGAATGGACAGCCGATTTTTGCGAAGGGAGCCAATTTGATCCCTTTGCATTTTTTCCAAGAAAAAGTTACGCCTGCTTTGACCGAACAAGTCCTTGAAGCGGCTAAAAAAACGAATATGAATATGCTCCGCGTTTGGGGCGGTGGCATTTATCAAACGGATGAATTTTATCAAAAATGCGACGAGAAAGGCATTTTAATTTGGCAGGATTTCATGTACGCGTGTGCAATGTACCCGGGCGATGACAATTTTATCGAAAGTGCGCGCGCGGAAGCCGTCGAACAGGTGCAACGTCTGCGCAATCACTCGTGCCTTGCGCTTTGGTGTGGCAACAATGAAGTCAACGAAGCGTGGAACAATTGGGGTTGGCAACCGCGTTTTAATCCCGACCAAAAGACGTTTATTTGGAAAGCCTACCAAGATGTCTTTCAAAAAATGTTACCAGAAGTGGTCGCTCAAAATGCCAATTCGACGGCTTACTACGAAAGTTCGCCGCGCTTCGGTCGCTACAATCCCAAGAGTTATACGGAGGGGGACAACCACGATTGGTTCGTTTGGCATGACGAAAAACCGTTTGAGCATTTCGAGGAAAACATTCCACGTTTCATGTCTGAATATGGTTTTCAGTCGTTCCCTGATTGGCGAACTATCCAGTCTTTTACGGAAGGAGACGACCGTGAATTGGAGTCAAAAGTTATGTTGGCGCACCAAAAACACCCGAAAGGCAACGCGTTGATTAAAAAATATATGGACCGAAGTTTTCAAAAACCAAAGAGTTTTGAAGATTTTGCCTACGTGAGTCAACTCGTTCAAGCCGATGGTATTCGCCGCGCAATTGAAGCACAAAGGCGCGCAATGCCTTATTGTATGGGCAGTTTGTATTGGCAAATGAACGATGTTTGGCCAGTCGCTTCGTGGTCGAGTATGGACAATTTGGGGCGTTGGAAGGCGTTGCAATACGCCGCCCGAGACGCGTTCGCCAATATTTTGGTGTCGCCAAAGGTTCAAAAAGATTCGATTTATGTCTCCATGATAAATGATAAAAAAGAAGCCGTTGAAGGTGATTTTTTCATCTACGTTATGGACTTCGCAGGAAAAGTTTTGTACATGGATGGACGTTATAAAGCGTTGGAACCCAATAGTAATCACGTGGGTTACAGCAATAAATTGTCCACGATGTTGCAAGGTTCTGCGCCGAATGAAACGCTCATTGTT
>JAYUKJ010000220.1:0-1473 GCA_043764555.1 Saprospiraceae bacterium | reverse complement strand
GAAATTATTGCCGTGCCGCGGGTCGCTCACGTTGAAACCTAACTGCTCATAACCCGCCTGCAATTGGTACTGCGCGTTTTCGATTGTCGTTCCCGACGATCTTTTGGACCCCTCAGTATTGGCGTTGCCGCCGCCGAGTTTGTGCCGAAAACGCAAGTTTACACGGTAACGGTCACGCACTTGAAGCGGATTGTTTTCCGAATTGAAGACTTGCCAGCTCTTTGAAGGCGAGCCTTCCGAAGGCGTAAATTGGTCTTCGCTTCTGAAAAGTGCGCCCGACAAAGTCACGTCCATCGCCTTGTTGATGCGGGCGTCGAGTTTGCCCGTGAAATCGTATTGCGCAAACTTATTGCCCGGATTGATTTTGAGCTTATCGAAACTTTCAGCGCTCAATCGTTCGGCCGAAGCGACGCGGGTTCCTGCACCAATTATCGTGTAGGGACGCTCTTCGAGTTGTTTCAAGACGTCGCTTTTTACCCGATAAACGGGTATAGCCGATGGGTCTTTATCCAGATTTTTACGCACCTGACCCGACATACGGAAACCCAAAACGGTTTCTTTCACCTTCGTGTTCGTTTTGTCGGTGTAAGTGCGCGAGAGAATCGGTCCAGACAAGTTACCGTTGATGAAGTTTGAGCCAAAAGCGTCCAAGCCTTCCGATGTTTCAACTTCAAGACCGCCCGTGAATTTCTTCGCGGGGCCTTTCGTCGAAATCGAAATGATACCGCCCGTTACGTCTCCGTATTTGGCATCGATACCGCCCGTAATGACTTGCAACTGCTCAATTTCGTTCGCAGGAATCGAATTACCACGGACGCGAATGCCGTCGATGTAGTAGTTCGTGCCGTCTTTACGCGAGCCGCGGAAGTTCAGTTCATCGCCCTTCGCGTTCGAAGAAACACCCGCTGTAATCGCCGCAAGGGCGTTCACATCACGCGTCGGCAATGCCCGAATTTGGTCGGATGTCAAGGTCCCACCTTGCGACGTTTGGTCAACTTTGACGAGCGGCACTTTGTAAGCCGTTACCGTCACGGGGCCCAACACGTTACCATTTTCCACCATCTTAAAGTTAAGCGGAATGATACCCGATGTCAATTTAACACCTGAAACGCGCTGCGTCGTCTTACCGACCATGATACATTCTACGTCGTAGGTGCCTGGGTCGATGTTGTTGATGCGGAAGGCACCGTCGAAATCCGACTCGCCGCCCGCTTTAGCGATGCCGCCTTTATAAGCAGCAATCGTGGCAAAAGGCAAAGGTTCGCCTTTTTCATCCACTACTTTTCCCGTTAGTGTAACACCTTGCGCGAGCAGGGCTGTCAGACCAACGCATGAAAGCAGTAGGCTCAGTAGTCCTTTTTTTATCATACTTTTTCAAGTTTAGGTAATAACTAAAATTGAACTAAAATTTGGTTACATATTATTGAAATGTCGAGGAGAGTTGGCGTTCTGGGAAAAAGTCTGCAATATTAA
>JAYUKJ010000219.1:0-1473 GCA_043764555.1 Saprospiraceae bacterium | reverse complement strand
CGCGATTTTCAACCATCAAACTTTCAGCAAGTGATGCCCAAGCCCAAAATTGGTTGTTTTCACGTTTCAACAAGTGAACAAGTTCCATTTGAACCCGTTGTGTTTTGCCGAGTTGCGACATAAGGAGCGTCCGAGCGTAAGGCAACCACACATTACGGGGCAATTTTTCCAAAACAGCTTCCAAAAGTGGCAAAAATTCCGTTGCGTAGCGTTTTGCTTTTTCAACGATTAAGCCGTTGTTGCTCTTCATTGAGTTGAGCATTACGCGGCTGTACGTCAAGTATGCGCGCTCGCAAAGACTTGGAATCTTCTGTTTGTTGTTGGTCTCGAACGGCTCGTAATCTTCATCACGGAAGTTGTCAAAATTCCAACCGTGTAAGAAATCGAGTAGGTCAATGCCGTCAACATCTTTGAAATACAAGGCAATACGCAACATTTGTGCGTGCAAATTGCTTGGTCCGAGAATCTCGAAACTCTTGTAGATATTGAAACATTTGTTAATCAAATTGACATCGGGGTCTCCTTGCGGCGCGAGTTCGGCGAGCAAGCGATACAGACACCAACCGACGTTGACGTAAGCGACCTTTAAGTCTTTGATTGTGGTTAAAACCTCTTCATAAATCGCCAAAGCCTCCAGGTTTTTACCTGCTTTGCTCAATTTATTGGCTTCCTGCATCCGTGGGAATTCTGGGTGAATCCGACGTTGGTAGGATTTAAACTGCTCATGCTGCGCGTCGTCTTCGGGCAGTTGGAGCGCGTAGTAATCGCCGTAGGCTTTGATAGCACCGTCAGAATTGCCACCTTCAAAATCGGCAACCATGCGGGCATAGTGAACGGAGGCTGCTGCGCGTTTTGTGTCCAAGTCTTCGGGTGATTTTTCGAGGGCTTTCTGTACTTCTGCCAGAGCTTCTTTGATTTTGCCAGCCGTTAGCTTGGCTTGTACTGCTTCCAATAAGTTCATAGTCGAAACGAATAGTTAAGATACGAGAAAAATGTGTGGTGTAATAAAACAATAAAAAAGCGTTATCAAAATCGATTTTCGGTGTTATTCCAATACTTGGAGTGAAGACTTTTGTTTCAAAATAAAGTAGAAACGCAGTCAGAACGCTTTAATCAAATGTCTCTCTTTTTACTTGCATCCGAAAATCGAGCAAATATAACACGCTGCTTTGTAAACTTGGTTGCATTTTCCTACTGTTTTCAAAACAAAAATCTTGTTTTTTATTGGCGTTTTTCAAAGTGATTCATTTTTTTATAAATAAAAATTCTATTTGTCCAAAATTCCACAAGGTTCAATCGCCCGTTTTCTCGACAATTTTACCACAATTAGGGTATTTTTGAATCCAGAAAACGGGAAAAATGCGCCGAATACTGAGGGGTCCTATTTTTTTATAAATTATTAATTTGAAAAAGAAATCTTTAATAATATCTTCGCAAAGTGTTTGACAATAGAAAATTTATTTAAGTCATTTT
>JAYUKJ010000218.1:0-4893 GCA_043764555.1 Saprospiraceae bacterium | reverse complement strand
TAAAAAAGCCCAAAAATCACAGGTTTTTGGGCTTTTTTACGCGCTATACTGAGGGGTCCTATTTTTAGAACGCCCATTGAGATGTATATTTTTACGCGCTATTTTTAGGTCAATGGCCATTTTTACCTTTTGTTTTTCCCATTAAAGCGTAGTTTTGCGGTTCAATTATTTCAATCATGGCTAAGAAATTCAATATAGCAGGTCGGTGTATTCCACCTTTGCATTACATGGCGGATGTGTCTAAGAAACACAAACGGATTCAAGCGATGGTGGAAGACGGCGATTATTTTATCATCAACCGCCCGCGTCAGTATGGGAAAACGACGGCTTTGCACGGCATCGCCGATTCATTAATTGCAACGGGAGAATACTTGGTTTTCAATACGAGTTTTGAGGGTGTTGGCGACGATATTTTTCTAACGGAGCAAAATTTTGCACCACGTTTTGTGCGGCTTTTATCAACGAATGCAGAAACGTATTCTCCTGATATGGTTGATTGGTTAGATGAGGCTATATCGACTGTGCATGAATTAGATACACTATCTAAGTTCATCACCAAGTTGGTCACTCGAACCGACAAAAAAGTCGTATTAATCATTGACGAAGTGGATAAAAGCAGTAACAATCAGCTATTTGTGAGCTTTTTGGCGATGTTGCGCGATAAATATTTAATACGCGATAAAATCAAAACTTTTCATGCCGTCGTCCTTGCGGGTGTGCATGATGTGAAAAGTTTGAAACTAAAATTGCGTCCCAATGAAGAGCAAAAGTACAATTCTCCGTGGAATATTGCCGCTGATTTTAAGGTGGACATGAATTTGCAGCCGTCGGAAATCAAGCCGATGTTAGACGAATATGCGGCGGATAAAGGCGTGAAAATGGACACGGCGGCGATGGCGGAGGACTTGTTTTACTACACATCTGGCTATCCTTTTTTGGTCAGTAAGTTGTGCAAAATCATGGCGGAAGACCTTTCGGAAACGCAAGAAACGAAGGAATGGACGGAGCGGAATTTGGAAAAAGCTGTTCGTCAGTTGCTGTTAGATGCCAATACAAATTTTGAAAGCGTCATTAAAAACTTAGAAAATAACCCCGATTTATACCGTTTTGTTGATAGAATGTTGGTAGAATCAGAGTATCAAACGTACAGTATTTACGACCCCGTTATCAGTTTAGGTTTAATGTTTGGTATTTTTAGAAATGGGCAAGGCATTAAGATTCACAACCGCATTTATGAAGAATTGATTTATGACTACATGACATCGAAAGCCAAATCAAGGCTGATTTTGGCTGAATATACCGTCAGTAAAGATTATAAATTGGCGAATAATGCGCTGAATATGGAATTGGTTTTGCTGAAATTTCAGGCGTATATGCGTGAACAATACAGTAAACAAGACCGTGATTTTTTGGAAAGACACGGGCGTTTGGTCTATCTCGCGTTTATGAAACCGATTTTGAACGGGCATGGTTATGATTTCAAAGAAACTCAAATTTCGGAAGAACGCCGTTTGGACGTCGTTATAACGTATTATCAACATAAATACGTTGCCGAACTCAAAGTTTGGCGCGGACAAGCAGCCCACGAAGAAGGTTTGGAACAACTATCCGATTATTTAGACCGCCTTAAATTGACCGAAGGCTATTTGCTCATTTTCGACCATAAAGAAATCAAAACGTGGGCATCAGGTTGGATAGAATTTAAGGATAAAAAGATTTTTATCGTTTGGGTTTGACAATAGGACCCCTCAGTATAGTGCGTAAAAAAGCCCAAAAATCAATGATTTTTGGGCTTTTTTACGTGATATACTGAGGGGTCCTATTTTTTCATTTTATTTATCTTTCAAATACGATTGCAAGATGTGATGCCAAGTTCCCAAAATCTTTGGTAACTCCGTAATTGTTTGATGGTCAATGTAATACGTGCCATTTTCTAATTTCAAAAAACGCCATTCGATGCCATCTGTTGCGCAACCATAGATGACGTTAATCTCTTTTCCTTCCATTTCATTGTACAATTTTGCACCGTACATCTGCGCGGCACATTGCGCGATTCCCCATTCCATATCTTCATCTTTGCTTTCAACAAGCGAGGCAATCGGCGCTTCTATGTACAGTTTTGGTGGTTGCAAAGAGAAAAAAAAATCACATTCGCCCGACAAATCATCTTCGGGACGGATGTTCAAATCTTCTCCCGAAAAAAAGGAAATTTTATCAGCGTAATTCTCCAAAACCTCCAATAATATCGGTGAAACGACCCTTTCTGCCTTAGATTTTTCATTAGTTAATGGCGAGAACCGCGAACGCCGCAGCGTTTCTATCAACCAAGCACTTGGTTCGACACTGTCTATTGTCTCAAATAGCGTCGTCATGCGTGTATCAAGATTGAATTTTCGGACGACTGTTTTTAGTTTTTTAAAATTACTATAATCCATTTTATTCTTGTTAATCGATTTTTAGTAATATTAATTGGTTCTTCCTTTCCATGCATCAGGCGAACGCTTATGGTGAAATACAGCATATATAAATAATTCATTACCAATTGCTTCGTAGTAAATTGTGTACGGAAATTTTGTAACGTGCGCTTTTCTAACCTCATCAAAATCTTTTGAAAAAGTTAAAGGATTGGCAAGTAGGGTTTTAAGCGTTTTTAGATAGGCAATTAAGAATTTCGCGCCTCTACCTTTTCGCTCATTTTCGTACCAATCCACAGCGTTCATGAGTTCGGACTTAGCTAAGGAGTGAAGTCGGTATGTTAAAGCCATGTTTTTCAATGATTTCTTGATAAATTTCTTTTCCACTAAACGATTGGGCAACGCCAGATTTCATCTCTGCGGCACGATTAGCTATTTCTTCCTTCAACCAATTAGGGGTATGGAATTCCCCTTCCGTTTCTTTTTCTTTTATAGATTGGAGAACGAATTGAACAAAATCGAACAATTCTGCGCGTTGAAGTTTTACTACTTCCGATTTTAAAACGTCTAAAGTCATGTCGAATAAATTTTAATTAGGCTGCAAGTTAGGCTATTTAAGTCTTCCTCTCAAAAAAAAAATCAGCGAATATTCTCCAAACCCAAAGAAGTTCCTACTTTTAGCGCTGAAAGGGACCCCTCAGTATATGACGCTATTTTTCGTCTTTGGGGCAATTAATTGGGTTGTATCACGGACTTCAGTCCGTGAATATCTAAACGATTTCTTCTCTATCAATTGCATAATTCTTTAAATTCAAAACATTCACGGACTAAAATCCGTGATACAACAAACGGACTCCGTACTGCTAAACAAACAAGTTTTTATAAATGAAAATCATAAAATTTCTACTCGCGCTCATCACAACGGGCGGTTTGACGTGGGGTTTGAACACCTCGCACAACATAAAAGGCGTCCCGTTGCCCGCACTCGGCAGCCTTTTGTCGCCTTTTGAAGGCTATTGGCACAATGGCGATAAACTCACGGCATCGCCCGACGACCAAATCCTGAAAGGCTTAAAAGGCGTCGTGAAAATCGCTTACGACGACCGCGCAATTCCGCACGTTTTCGCCGATAACATTGAAGACGCGTACTTCACACAAGGCTTTTTGCACGCCAACAACCGTTTGTGGGAAATGGAATTTCTCGCTCGGGCGGCGGGCGGCGGCTTGTCGGAAGTCTTGGGCGACCGAAAAGTGTCGGCAACTTTGTCGAGCGTTGACGTTGACAAATTGTCGCGCCGCCGCGGCATCGTGAAAGGGGCCGAACGGACGCTCGGCGAATGGAAAAAAGACGCCGAAACGTGGAAATTCGTGGAAGCCTATTCAGCGGGCGTCAACGCTTTGATTAACAAATTGAGCTACAAAGATTATCCCGTTGAATACAAAATCTTTGGCGTAAAACCCGAAACGTGGACGCCGCTTAAAATGGCGCTCATTTCAAAATATATGGCCTTGGATTTGGCACTCGGCTCGCAAGATATGCAAGCGACGAACGCTAAAACGGTCTTTGGTGCCGATTTTGATTTCGTTTTTCCCGAGTATTTTAAAGAAGAATCGCCGATTGTGCCAACGGGAACGGCGTTTAAAAAATCGCCGCCGCCGTCGCCAACGGGTGTGTCAATCGGCTCGGTGCCAACAAAAAAAGGACCCCTCAGTATAGACGCTCTTAACGGCATCTCAAACGCTATTTCAAGCGTAAAAACACCACTTTTGGATTTTCCAGACGCGGAAAATGAAACGCAACCAGATGCCAGTAATGGGTCAAACAATTGGGCAGTAGCCGCTTCTAAAACCAAAAATAAGCGCCCGATTCTCTGCGGCGACCCGCATTTGAACCTCCGTTTGCCGTCAATTTGGTACGAAATAGAGATTTCCACGCCCGAAATGAACGTTTATGGCGTCTCCATCCCGGGCATTCCAGCCGTTATCATCGGCTTCAACGACCACATTGCTTGGACCCAAACAAACGTTGGACATGACATCGTGGACTGGTTGTCTATTAAATGGAAAGACGCGTCGAAAATGGAATATTTGCTCGATGGCGCGTACCGAAAAGTCGATTTGCGCATCGAAGACGTCACGGTGAAAGGCGTTGGCGTTATCAAAGACACCGTGAAATACACAGTTTGGGGACCCGTTATCTACGAAAACGATACGATGCCCAACGCCAATATGGCTTTCCGTTGGTTGGCCAATGAAATGATGGAATCGTCAACGAAAGTTTTTTATGAGTTGAACAAAGCGAAAAACTACGACGAATACGCTGCCGCCATTAAAGACTTCAATATTCCCGCTCAAAACTTCGCATTTGCGTGCAAAGACGGCGACATCGCGCTCCGTGTGCAAGGTAAATTTCCGATAAAACCCAAAGAACAAGGACGTTTTGTTCAGGATGGTTCGTTGTCGTCGAGCAGTTGGAAAA
>JAYUKJ010000217.1:0-4902 GCA_043764555.1 Saprospiraceae bacterium | reverse complement strand
CGCGAAAGCGCAAATGATACCGCCCATCAACGTCAAACAAATTGCCCAATAACCGACGTGAACGGCGACATATTTGGCGCTTTTTTGTTCGTACAAAGCGCTCGTGCCAATGACGGGCAAGACGAAAAATAGCGCTGTCAAAGAACCGTGCAAAGCGCCGTGTTTGAACGTCCGAAATTCCGTTCCGTACTGCGTCATGAGCGCCGCAACGGTCTTGCTCAACTCGGAATTAGGGTCTTGCAGCGCTGTTTCGTTGTTTGCCAACATGGAATATAACCCCATTTGGTGAATAACGGTGGGCATCAAACTCATGGCAAGCAGGGTGCTAAACAGTAAACTGATGCCAAAAACCGCCAACATATTTGGCTTTTTTGCGGTGTCGGGATTGAAGCCACTTTCGGCCATCCACACCTTGCCCATAACGTTTTTGTTGTACCAAATGAAGCCGACAAATAAGGGAATTAAACCCGTGGCAATGACGACGAGAAAATTAGGAACCATTGATTTTCGTTTTTTTGAAAAATGAATAAAAGAGAATGAATTTCGACGCAAGTTTATTGATTTGTGGGTAGTTAAACGCTTTTTACGCTAAAAAAAATAACTTTGCGTTGCTGTTTGTTAAATATTAAATTAATTTCAGTTGTATAAAAATGGAAAAAAGAAGAGAAATAATTGTCCCCAAAACCAAAGAAGCCGAGTTCGCTTTAGATTATGATGAAGCAACAAAAGACCAATTAGACAGCTTGTTTTTAACGAAAAAATACTACCGTGATTTTTGGCAATCGGGACTTTTAGACAGATTAAATGCCTTGTCGCCCGACAGCCTTATTGCGGATTACGAAGTTGCCAATATTTCTAATCCGTTGATTATTAATGAAATACTCTTGACGTTAAAAAATAAAGTGGGTTTTTCCCACTCATTAGCACCTGAATTAACGGCTGAATTAATCATACTTTTTGAATTGGCGCAAACGAGAGAAACGGGTGTTTATTTTTATTTATGAAGCAATTTTTTAGCGTGTTTCAAACGCTTAGGCAATTGAATTTAGCCGTTAAAATTTAAAGAATATCCAGTATTTTATAGACTTTTCACCAAAATTTAAAATATAAAAAATAACTATTATGGAATTATCGACACTCATTGTTTTATTTCTTGCCGCCATTACGGTACTGTTTTACATGGTGATTCAAGACCGAAAAAAAGCGGAAAAAAAGCCTAAATTACCTAAATTCCCTAAGGAAACATCGGAAAAACCGACTGATTCAACGGATGATTCAACGGATGAATCGACCGACAACACTGCGTCGGATTCTGCTGATGACGTTACTAAAAGTGGTTCAAATTTGTCGAATAGATTGGGTTATGACGCGCAGTTTTTGGCAGCAAAATCGGCTAAAATCGACTTGAATGAGCTTTTGAAAAACCACACAGCTCAGTTGACACCGTTGCTGAAAGCAGAGGGTTCAAATAAGCATATTTTGAACTATCACCATTTTTCAGTGGCCATGAACCGCGACCGAAAAATGCCTTTGTTGACTGCCGTAAACATTGACGGCAAACAAACGCGCGCCGTCGGAAAAGACACGGGCAAGTGGCGATACGACCCACGGATGGCTAAAACGGAGCAATTGGGTAAAGAAGTTTATAGCGAAAACGACCTCGATTTGGGGCATTTGGTGCGCCGTCTCGACCCCGTTTGGGGCAAAGATGCCTTGTTGGCCAACGACGATACGTTTCATTTTACGGTCTGCGCACCGCAACATTTGAAACTCAATCGCGTGACTTGGAAGAGTTTGGAGGATTATATTCTCAAAAATACGCAAGCCGAAGACTTAAAAGTATCGGTATTTACGGGTCCCGTTTTTTCGGAAAATGATGTTGCGTACCGAAAAATATTGCTGCCACTTCAATTTTGGAAAATGGCGGCAGTCGTGAAAAATGACGGAAATTTGTCCGTTACGGCCTATCTTTTGAGCCATAAAGAGTATTTAGACGACGTTCTGAACCGCGGTTTTATTGGCGACACGGGTTTTGAAGAATATAAAACCTACCAAATTCCGCTCCGTCGCTTAAAAGAATTAACTAATTTGAACTTAGATAATTTTTTCCAATTTGACCCTCTACACCATCGCGGCTTATTGGCTGGCCCTGAATTTGTCGAAATTGGCGAAGCCGAAGATGTGCATTTATAAAAATTTCAAATTCCAAGGATTCCAAATTCCAAGGATTCCAAATTCCAAGGATTCCAAATTCCAAGATTCTAAATTCCAAGGATTCCAAATTTCAAGGATTCTAAATTTCAAATTCCAAGGATTCCAAATTTCAAATTCCGAGGATTCCAAATTCCAAGGATTCCAGATTTCAAATTCCGAGGATTCCAAATTCCCAATAGGACCCCTCAGTATTTTGGCGCTTGGAATTTGAAATTTGGAATCTGGTGGAATCCTTGGAATCTGGTGGAATCCTTGGAATTTCAAATTTTTGAAAATCAACTAAATTATGTTTTTAATAGACCTCAGTTTTCTCTCTTTTCGCTTCACCGACGCGGTTGATATAATTGTTGTGGGTTATTTGATGTATCAAATGTACCGTTTACTGAGGGGGTCGGTAGCGATTAATATTTTTATTGGGATTTTGCTGTTGTACGTTGTTTGGTGGTTGGTCGGGACGTTAAAAATGGACTTGTTGTCGATGATTTTGGGGCAATTTGTGAGCGTCGGCGTTATCATTATAGCAATTGTGTTTCAACCTGAATTGCGGCGTTTTTTGTTATTGCTCGGCAATCAAACCTTGAAAGGGCGGCTTAATTTTTTGAATCCGACGGCCGAAAAACGCGCGGACAATGCGGAAGATGTGGCAGAATTGCACCAAACTTTGATGCATTTAAGCTACGCAAAAACGGGTGCTTTAATCGTTTTGGCGAACGCCATGAACCTTGATAAATTTGTCGAAACGGGCGAAATTTTAGAATCTAAAATCAGTCGTCCTTTGTTGATGAGCATTTTTAACAAAGAAAGTCCTTTGCACGACGGCGCGATAATCATTGGTAATCAACGTATTACGGCGGCAAGTTGCGTTTTGCCTTTGAGCGAAAAAGCGAATTTACCGCCCGAGGCGGGTTTGCGACACCGCGCGGCGGTTGGCATTACGGAAGTCGAAAATGTCGTGGCGTTTATTGTTTCTGAAGAAAGTGGGCGCATTTCGATGGCCAATCAGGGACAATTAACTATGGATTTAGACGAGCAGTTATTGCAGGAATTATTAGAAGAACATTATAAGTGAATTAAAAATTAAAAATTAAAAATTGATTATGCGTTTTCTCAGATTTAACAACTTTTAAAAAATTGCTAAATCTCTTAATCTATTTAAAAATCATTTAAAAATCCAATGAGTCGTCCAAATAAAAAGCCTATTTCTACGCCCACAAATTCGCCGCAAGTTGCTGCCGCAATGCCTTTAATTTCTAATGAGCCACTTGGTTTTTGGCAGAATACGCGCCTCCACGCGTGGTTTATTTTCGCCGTGTGTATTGCCTTGTATGCCAATACGTTAACGCACGATTTTTGCCAAGACGACTCGATTGTTATCACCGAAAATATGTTTACGACGGAAGGCGTTTCGGGTTTTGGGGGTATTTTGGGCAACGATACTTTCTACGGTTTTTTCAAAGAAGAAGGCAAAGGAGCGCTCGTTGCGGGCGGTCGCTATCGCCCTTTCACGCTCTTGATGTTCGCTTTTGAGTATCAAATATTTGGTAAAAATCCCTTCGTTGGGCATTTAATTAATGTGCTTTTATTTGGTGGAATGTGCGTTTTAATTTATTTTTTGTTGCTAAAATTATTAAAAAATAAGCAAAATACTGAGGGGTCCCTTTTTGAATCAAATAACCCTGCATTAATTGCATTTATTACCGCTTTAATTTTTGCGGCGCACCCAATTCACACCGAAGCAGTGGCTAATATCAAAGGGCGCGACGAAATTATGACGCTTTTGGGCAGTTTATCGGCTGTTTGGTTTGCCATTAAATTTTATGAAAATAAAGGCGAAAATAAAAATAGCCGAAATGCCGTTTTCGCTTTTGTTTGTTTTTTTATTGGCTTAATGTCAAAAGAAAATGCCGTTACTTTTGTGGTGGTTGTGCCTTTGATTTTTTACTTTTTTTACCACTTGGATTTAACCAAAAGTTTGAAACAATGTGTGCCGTTTGCGGTTGCCGCCGTTTTGTTTCTGATGCTGCGCGGGGCGATTATCGGTCAGCAATTTGGAGCAGAACAAATAGAGTTGATGAATAATCCTTTTTTGAAATTCGTTGATAATCAATATGTTCCGTTTGAATTGGGCGAAAAAATGGCGACTATTTTGTTTACGCTTGGCAAGTATGTACAACTGCTTTTCGTTCCGTTTCCATTGACGCACGACTATTATCCACGCCACGTTGACATCATGAGTTTTGGCAATTGGGAAGTGTTACTGAGTGGTTTTTTGTACGCGGGTTTGATTTATTTGATGCTTAAAAATTGGTTGAAACGCAGTTTGATGAGCTTTGGTATTGCTTATTTTTTAATTACGTTGTCCATCGTTTCAAACATCGTTTTTCCCGTTGGTACCAATATGGCCGAGCGTTTTGCGTTCATGCCGTCGCTGGGTTTTTGCTTAATTACAGGCATTTTATTTGAAAAAATGGTCGTTATACTGAGGGGTCTTTCCAAATTGGAAAATAAGAATTCGGTATCAAACAAGGGCGTTAATTCTGAATTAGCGGTCAATAAAAATCAGTTAAAGACGGTTGATTCTAAGTCGTTGATTGTCAATAGTTTATCGGATATTCCTAAAGCTGTTTTAATTATTTTCTCCGTTGTTTTCATTTTATTTTCATTCAAAACAATCGATAGAAACGCAGC
>JAYUKJ010000216.1:0-4903 GCA_043764555.1 Saprospiraceae bacterium | reverse complement strand
AAAAAACCCTTGCAAACGCGCGTTTGCAAGGGTTTTTTACGGTTTATACTGAGGGGGTCTTAATTTGAAGAAAGACTTAGATAAAAATCTCCAGCCGCGTTGTCCGATGATTTTTGACTTCCACGTCCTTAATTGTTTTAAACTCACCGTTTGGCAACGGCACTTCGATTGTTTTCAAACCACTTTTCGAGAATTTGAAAACAATTCCCCCTTTTTTGTCGCTTTCTAAGGCCATATCGGTTCCCATGATGCGCGCAGTTTGATGCATCAGCGGTGCTTGCGTGGTGGCTGATTTCAACGTGACTTTGATTTGAGTGGCGGCGGTTGTGCGTTCTTTGACGCCCAAGGCTGACAAAATATCGGCGTAAAACTCGTCATCCACGCCCACATACGCCGCCGCAACGTCGGTGATTTGTTTTTTCGTGTAAGTGCTGTCAAGAATAACTGCTCTTTTTTTGACCGCCTTTTTTTTGTCGGTTTGGAGCATTTTACTCTTGGGGCCTTGTTGCGTGAAAAGGCTAATTTTCGTTTCAACATCCAGCAAATCCATTTCGGTGATGCCGATGTCTAACCAATGCGCCGAGAGCTTGCGCGTTTCGTCCACAATCGTTGTGAGTGCGTCGGCTTGCGGAATCGTGACGTTGAGCGCGGTTGCCGTGGGATTGGCAACGTTTGTCAAGAATCCCGTGGCTTCCACGCGTCCCAAGTCGTCGTATTTGGTGGCGAGGTACTTGTTTTGCGCGCGCATATTGCCGTCTTGCGTGAGGGTCAAGAGGTCGCGGTCGTCGTAATAGAAATTCACGACGTCGGCACCCGGTACTTTTTTGGTACTCAATCGGTTTTCATTGTCGTAGGTGTATTTGAAGACCAAATCGGCTTCGATTGTCGTGCCGTTGCAAGCACTGGGCGGAATGACCATCGCGAGATTGCCGTAATCGTCATAGACATTGTAGGTATCGACGCGCTCGGTGCCTAAAAACTTGCGGGTCAAGAGGACGCGGCCGAGCTTGTCTTTATAGACTTCGGTGTTGTGGACATTTTCGTCCGTCATAACAGTTTTGTAAAGAGACCCCTCAGTATAATTGGCATTTGTGGCCACATCAATGCTGCTCCACGCGGCAAACGACGCGGAGGCGGTTGTCCTCACGCGAAAATATCGCGCTTGAATCGCGTTGACCGTGTAATCTTTAACGGTCGATTGGGCATTGGCCACCCCGCCAAAATTATCTAAAGACGTCCACGTAGCGTTGTCCGTCGAGTAGAACACTTCATGCGTAGCGGTCGCGCCGACGTTTTGGAACTGCAAAATATTAAACTTCACCTGTCGGATAGGTACCGCCGCGCCAAAATCGTAAGTTATCAAACTGCGCGGTTGATTGTCGCTCGACCAATCAGAATTCGGTACCAAATTAAAGGCAATCGTGGGCGTATATTGGCTGTCATAAAAATAATTAACCGCCGTTGACGGTTTGTCTTTTGTCAAACTCTCGGTGCAAGCAATGACGGTGTTTGCGGTGGCACCCGCTTCAAAAAGCCGCACGGCGTCGGCGGCGGTATTGGCGCCGTAACTGGTGAATACGCTTGTCCCATCGACGTTTTTTTGCTCAATCGGCCGACTCAACGGCGACGCTTCGTACTTTGTTTCCACGTGTTTAACCGTTGTTGACGCTGCGTCAAGCGCTTCAAAACCCAACGTAGCACTCTCGAAAGGTTGATAGGCTCTGTCTTGTCGGCCGAGTGCATCGTAACTGACGAAGTTTTTTTGATGCAGATTGCTCGGCGTATAGTATTCTTTTATCCCGCCGATTGGACGTCCGAGACCGTCCATGTACTGTTTTGTACTGAGGGGGGGCGTTACGCCTTTGAAAGTGGTAATTGTACCGACAAAGTTTTGGTTGACGTCACTCGCGTTTGTTGCGGGTTGCCCTTTGTAATGATAATTGTAAAGTGTTGTTGCTTGAACATTTTGCGGATTGTTAATATCCGTTCCCGTAAAACGATTCTGGGTTCTTGATAAACGCATTAAACTATCATAAGTAAATTTAGTGCGTAAACCGTTTTCATCCGTCATTAAATTCGGTAGATTAGATGTGCCATAATATCCAACAGCCGTATTTAATGTACCAAAATTCTTATTGGTCACACGCCGATAAGCATCCCAAGTATAAACTTGTGGAAATAAAAAGTTCGGTTTTCTAATTTTTGTCGGCAAGCCATTAACGTATTCTTCGACGGTCGTTTGTAATTGCCAAGTTGAATCTTTGTTTAGCGAATAGGCTTGATACGGTCGAGCCACTACCGTTTGATAGAAAGTGCCAGCCGTCAATGTATTTCCGCTAAACGTGTATTCTAACCTTGACCCACCGACTTTAACACCATTCAAAAATTGCTCACTTTGAAGTGGTATTCCAATCATAAATCGACGTATGAGAATACTTTGCGGCGTTGCTGATACGCATTATTTGCATCTTTGACGTATTTACGGGGCCCGTTGCTGCTTTGGTTGCGGGGAAGATTATTGAGGAGCCAAACTATTTTAGTAAATTAAATGAGAAGCCGACAACGGGAATATTAAGACCACCATAATAAATTGTTTTGTCTTTGTTTAACCACAAATATGTACCCACGCCAGCTTTTAAAAAAAAGTTTTTGCTAACCTTAAAAAGAATACCTAAGTGATAAGAATTAAAAAGTATATTATCTCTTTTAAAAGGCAACTCGTCTGGAACGGAGACATTATTAAGGCATTGACAGTAATTACCTAAATTTATGCCCGTTTCAGCGTAGAACAATGTTTTGTCCGTCAAAACATGATTGTAACGTCCTAAGATACCCGCTATAAAAAACCTGTCAACAGGTTTGTGGTCATAGCGCGTCCATACGTGCGTGTAGTGTAAGCCTAATTGCCATTTCCCACTTAAATTAGTAAACAGACCGACATTATACATATGTTGTAAGTGCAATTTTTCTTTGTTAGTTGAACTTTCCACTAAATAATCAGGCGCAATTGAAAAAAAGTTCTCAACAGAAAGTGATTTAAAAGGTGCTTCTGTAAAAGCAAGTGACTTTTGAGCGTATCCTGCACAAGTATTCACAAAATATAATAAAATTAGTAAAGTCTTATTCATTTAACGATTAGTTGAATAGGTATTGAAATAGGATTCTGCCATAAGGTCTTAACTCCTTGCGTTCACCAAGGTTAGGTTGCTCATTGTTATTATAAAATTTCATTTGACTAATTCCATAACTCACACCCAACATTAATTGTTTTTTATAAACGAAATCAACCCCAACGTGAAAGCTTGGCTCATTCATTGGCTTGCTAACTTTTCGAGGAACTAAAAGTGCATCTCTCGTATAATAACCATCATAAAATAAATGCTGAAACTCGAAGAACCAAATAAGTTGTATTTTCTTTTTACTCGTGTCAATTACTCGATTGAAATTATACTTCACAAAATACCCGCCGCCAAAAGTTGAAGGGGCGTTCCCTATATTGCTTTTTGCAAATGAATACAGCCCTGTTACGCCTAATGTAACTTTTTGCTTGACAATGTAACCAAGTCTCGGGGTCAAAGTAATGTTATAAAAGTTTATCTCTTTATACCTTGGAGGA
This sequence comes from Saprospiraceae bacterium, assembly GCA_043764555.1. Taxonomy (GTDB): domain Bacteria; phylum Bacteroidota; class Bacteroidia; order Chitinophagales; family Saprospiraceae; genus JAAFJT01. The sequence goes on along the minus strand of JAYUKJ010000216.1, from coordinate 1,287 downwards.
GCCAAAGCCGTTATTGTTTCAACATAGCCACCCGTGTAAATACCTGAGTACCAATTGAAATTTCTGTTTTGAGATTTAACCATATTTATGGTAATGAACATCAATAAGAGTGAAAGCGTATTTTTCATGTATAAATTAAAGTAAGCGCTGTTTAGAATGACAAAAAATCCTCAAACTCACGTTAAAATGAAGGTAAGTAGAAGCTATGCTACGGATAAAACAAACTGAAAAATAATTAGGCTTAATACAATAGCAATCTACTTGTAGAATAAGTAAGCAGATAAACAATATTACCTGATACGCAATATCGTTCATCTGCTTAAAAGTCCCACTACAAATTAATCTGTCCAACTACTCAGTTTTTAACTCCTCTATTGTGCTAACACAAAAAGTAGTTTTTAGATTGCTTCTCTGTGAAAATTGAAAATAAATATCAGGTACTAAATGATTTTAAAATTACGCAGCGAAGACACTTATTAAATTCTTTCTCTTTTGCTAACATTAAACGGCTGCACGCCTGCATACCCGTTGCGTTGCGTATAACCGTGAAAGCGCTGTCTTAAAAAAGGTAAAAGGCTGTGGTTGATTGTTACTATTCATCATTGTGGGCAAAGTTTAAGTTTAAAAAATACGTGATTGGATAAGTTTTAAAAAATGCAAAGGCGTGGCGTTTTGACACTAAGCCACAGAGCTGAAAGGCTATCTTAACCACGCGGTTAAAATAAAGCGATAAACAAAAAGGTCGGAACGCGAACGCTCGACAATTATGGGAACACTAAGAACTTGGAAAAAGGGACTTTCTGTAAGTCAAAAAAGAAAAGTATGTTTTAGGTGCTGCTAAAGTTCTATTGATTGTCATCTGCAAACGGTATTTTTAGTTAATGATGCATTGTTTTTAGATTGAATCAGTATGCTTATTTATCAAATACTGTTTTGTTAAATACTTTGATGAACGAATGTGGAGACACGGCGTTGACAGTTGCTAATTTTTTTTAAACTTTAACTAAAAAAGAATTAAAAATACCACATTTAGGTTAGGTTTTTTTTAGAATCAGGATTAACGGGATTTGTAGTAGGATTTAATAGGATTTACGACGCCCACGTCGGACACGTCTAAAATCCTACTAAATCCTGATTCTAAAAAGAGGTTCATCTGAATACAATTGCGTTTCTCGAACACCCCCTCAGTATTTTTTGTCATTCAGATTCTTATGATATTTCAAAAGAAAACTGATGATTTTTATCAAATAATTTGTTGTTTTTAATGACTGCAAAAGCAATTAATGC
>JAYUKJ010000215.1:0-4915 GCA_043764555.1 Saprospiraceae bacterium | reverse complement strand
ATCGGCGCGTTTGTCACGATAAAATTGGCAATTTTACCTTTTTCCAAACTCCCCAAATCAGCATCCATGCCCAGCATTTTAGCGGGCGTTGCGGTCATTGCCTTCAACGCGTCGCCCTCCGAAAGACCCGCTTCGATGGCCTTTTGAATTTGTTTCAAAAAATCCGCTTTCGCTTTCAAACCATTGGCAGTGAAGCTAAATTCGATGCCCGCTGCCGCCATTTTTGCGGGATTCGTCGGTGCCAATTCCCAATGTTTGAGTTCCGACAAATTGACCTGCAACGCGTCAATCGGGTCTTCAACGTCGTAGGTTTCGGGAAAAGTCAACGGCAGAATCATGGCATTTCCCGTTGCTTTCACGGCGTCGAGGCGCTGATATTCGTCGCCGACGCCTTTGATGATGTATTTTTTATTAAATTCGGCACCCAATTTCGACGCCCGCAAGGCTTCTAATCTATCGCCGACGGCAAATATTTGCGGCACATTTTGCAACGCATTCCACGCTTCCAACGAAAAATTACGCTCCTCTTTGACACCCGTTGCGTACCAACCGCCGTCCAAATACGTTTGGCGCAACAAGGCAATGCCGCCCATCAACGATTGCGGATAAGGCTGCGCGGACGTGCCTTTTGAAAACGACATAACGTGCGCCGCAATCGGCTTCAAAATCGCCGTGTGTTCGCGCTCATTTGTTGCCAAAACAACGGCACCCGAGCCGCGACTCACGCCGTCGAAGCGGTGCGTCAAAACGGCGCCAAAACCAGCACCCCTCAGTATTTCGGCGTCTTTTTCGTTCGTCGAGAAGTTTTCACTCGCCTTAAAATCCGTTTTCATGGTTTCATTCCACGCAAAAGCACCGCGTTTGCTTGACACTTGTTGTTGCGATTCGCCACGACTCCGCTGCGTATTCGGTACCGTTTCGGGCATTCCGTAATTGGAAAATGGGTCGATAAAAGAAGGATAAATGAAGCGCCCTTTGAGGTCAAAAACCACCGCATCTTTCGGCACCGCAATGCCCGTACCGACGGCTTCGATGCGTCCGTCGCGTATCAAAAGCGTGGCATTTTCAATTTTTTCGTTCCAAGATTTTTGAATTGTTGCGTTTGTGAAGGCGTACAAACCATCGCGCTCATCGTAAACGCCGTTTTGAGGGAACGTTTTTTGGGCGATACTGAGGGGTATAAAAACGCCCATCAAAAAACCGCAAAGGAGTAGATATTTAAAAGTTAGTCGCATTAGTTTTTTATTTTATTTTAGATAAGACCGTCGGACGATTTACGACATCGTTGACGGTAGATGATTCAAACGAAAGCACAAAATATAAAAATAGAGAAATCAAGCGCATTCTTTCTGTTTTTTGCTGGTTAGTTTTCGACAATGTACCGTTTTCGAGCGCTGATTCGGACGCTTTCGGACGGGTATCAATCCGCACGAAGCATTTTTAAGACCCCTCAGTATAAAGTCCAAAAAACGGGTCTGAGCGTGATTTCGCCCTAAAAATGGCTTGAATCCACTCTTTTTAACGTGCATAAAAAAAAGCCGTCCCGATTCAGCGAATCGAGACGGCTTTCTTTTGTAAAAAAACGAACGCGACTAATGCTGCACGACAAACTGCTTCGTTTTCACGTCTTTGCCCGACTGAATCGACAAAATATACGTGCCGTTTGCCCATTCCGACGTTTGAATCTCGAGACTCCCGACGGTGACGCCTTTGAACATTTGGCGTAAAATAACTTGTCCTGCTGCCGTTTCGACTTCGATTGTGGCGTCGGTTGGCTGCGTGAATTGATAGGTTACCGTTGTTTGGTCGTGGCTTGGATTCGGTGAAATAGTGAATCCTTTTTTACCGACGTTTGCACCATTTAACGCATTGGAACCCATTGATTCATCAGCTGTTTCGGTAGTTGCTTCGGCTTTATCGGTTGCTTTGTTTGTTTGAAGCGTTTGACCATTATCGGTGTTGGCTGCCACTAATTGAGCAGGGCGAACGGGCGTAACGGGTTTTCGGATGCCGACAACCGTTGGCAATAAAGTTGTGATGCTGTCTCCGACGCCACTGCGGACTGTGAAAATTGGGATGCGGATGCTGTCTTTAAAGGCACCTTTCTTGGGCAGTTTAATCTCGCCTTGTCCGTTTGAATTGTGAATAATCACGAAGGCTTTGGCGCCCGCCCGTTGCACATTCAGACAGGTTTGCGTGACGTCGCAGTCTTTATTGAGTTCCATGACGACGATTTTCCCTTTTAGTCCGCTTGACATTTTATCGCATCGCCGTTCCACTTTGTAGCGGAGGACAGCTTTTTTGCTTGCGGTGTCTTTTTTTCCACTGTCTTTCAATACCCATGACGGTATCGTAAGACATAACCATTGTTGCCACAAGGTCGGTAGTGATAACGCCGCCGAAATCGGCAGGCATCAGTTTGAAACTTACGCCTGTATTGTACACCGACAAGGCGATAGACGTATCAGCGCGGTTTTGCGCGAGGCTTGCCGTTGCTACCGTGAGCAATAACAAAGCAATTGTTGCATATTTTATCATCTTTTTGATGTTTTACTTTTGTTAAAGCGGTATTTATGCTTGTTGGTCACGCTATCGAATTGTATCAAAACAAGACCCCTCAGTATAAATGCCTTTTTTTAAGAAATTGGCACACTTTGAAGTGCAGTTGCAGCGCGTCGTGAGACGCAACAAATAGTACGCATCGCATTAAAAATGCTCGCGAGCCACGCGCTTTTGCCACGCGGAAGACTATCGACCAGCGGTGTAAAATAACATACCGAGCGAGCGGGAGACTATCGACCAGCGGTGTAAAATAACATACCGAGCGAGCGGACGCGGAATAAAGAAGGGGTTTGAAGACCCCTCAGTATAAAAGCTAAAAAGCCGTCTCAACAATGTGTTGAGACGGCTTTTAGCTTTGTACGTGGCGGGACATTTAAAATCCAAAAATTAGTGTTGCACCTCAAATTTCTTCGTTTTCATTTCTTTGCCGTACTGCATGGACAGAATATACGTGCCGTTTGCCCATTCTGCCGTAAAAATGTCCACGCTGCCGACGGTGATTCCCCTCAGTAATTGGCGCTGAATCAATTGACCCGTTATGTTTTCGATGAACAAAGTAACGTCGGTCGGTTGCGAGAACTGATAGGTGAGCGTTGTTTGGTCATGGCTTGGATTGGGTGAAATGCCAAACTTAATTTTAGTTTTAGAAGCACTATTCGCCGTCGGCGGTGCGCTGTTAGCTTCGCCAAAAGACCCCTCAGTATCGGCGTCATTTTCGGTCATTTTGACCGCATTTTTGGCTTCGGTTGTGGTGATTCCGTTGTTGGTTTGGGCGATTAAGGCTTGATTAGGCGTGACGACGCGCCTTTTGATGCCGACGTGCGACGGCAGCAAGGCGGCGATTTTTGTACCCGTTGCCCGCGTGACGGTGTAGCAGGTGATTTTCAGCTCGTCGCGTCCCAGACCTTTTTTGAGCAAAATACTGTCGAGATTGTTGCTCGAATGTATCAAAATGACGGCTTTTGCGCCCGCATTTTGCGCATTGAGGCACATCACACTTGGGTCGCAGGTGCCGAGTTCCATCAAGACGACTTTATCTTTGACGTTAGCCGTTATCGGTTTGTCGCAACGGGTTGTGACGACGGGTTTCATTATTTTTTGGGCTTGAAAGGCGCGCCGCAAACTATCAGGCATCTTTGCCAAGAGCGTCGGCGGCAAAAAAGTCGTGCCGTTGCTGCCCGTTGCGACGTAGGACATGACGGTATCGCTGACGAAAACCATGTCGGTCAACCATTCTGCGCCCGTTTGTGGCTTGCCGAAAGTGGCAACAATAAGGCGGTATTTCGCGCCCGTGTTGAAGACCGACAACTCAATCGTGTCGGTCGCTTGTGCGGCGCAATAGGTCGCACCGACGGCAATCATAAAGACTACCAAAACGTATTTTCGTAGCTGTTGCATAACTTGATTGTTTTTAAATTGTGAACTTGAAAGCGGTTTATCGCGTTTAATAAAGCCACTTCAAGGGAAAGTTTTTTGAAAATAGGACCCCTCAGTATAAATGCCGTTTTTTTGAGAAATTGGCACACATTGAAGTGCAGTTGTCGCGCGTCGTGAGACGCAATAAATAGTACGCATCGCATTAAAAATGCGCGCGAGCCGCGCTCACTTGGCAGTAGGAAGTCAAAATTAAGACTTAACGCAAACGGGCGACACCGCCAAGAATTTTATTAACTAAGGATAATACACGTAATAAAAAAAATTACTAATCAGAGAACCTTCATACCTCGCCCCAATTTTTCGAATTCCTAATATTCGAGTATAAATTTTGCCCTCAATTGTAACAGGTTTTATATCTCTCACATCACTTAGTGTATATTCGGAATATATGACTATGGGTTTTCTTGGTAATTTATCATTACCCCCGTACATAGGTCGCCCATTGATACTTTTTTTTGAATAATCATAATCTTTAAATTGACCGACAAATGCCGTCAAATTTGAATCGTGTTTGGTATGTATATCCATACTCATAAAAGCAATATGCCGTAAGTCAATAACAGCTGATACACTATCTGCGTAACTATTCACTATTGCTTGGTTCTCTTCATGACTAAGGCGATCATCTATGTATCGCAAACAACTACCTACTAATTCTAACTCTACCCCCATTAAATTAAATTCCTCTTTTACTGCAATGTCCATATTTTCTTTATGCCGAATTTCTTTTGCACTTGGTTGTGTCTGACACATACTCAGAAAGAAACTAAAAAAGAGGAGGGCAACCTTGCCAAAATTTATTTGTTCCCTTTTCATTTATTAGACTTGTTGTAAGTTGATTATCAATGAGTTACGTTGATATATTAAAATTCCACAAAGCAGCGCCGACGTTAATAATTCGGTCAATTGAAGCGTC
>JAYUKJ010000214.1:0-1483 GCA_043764555.1 Saprospiraceae bacterium | reverse complement strand
GCAGATCGGGTTCAGGGTCGGGTGGCTTTTTGTGACAAGCGGTTACCACAAACATGAGCCACGCCACGCCGATGAACGCAAGCCAAGCGGCTTTAAATGTTTTTTTCATTGTTTTAAAAATTTGAAAAAATGTTAGAAAATGATGGTTTTAAGTTATGGTAGACGCTGAAAAGCGGAATTTTCGATTTTATACTGAGGGGTCCCTTTCAGATGCCGCGTTGTCGTCGGCGCGTGTGCGAGAAGCAAATAAGTTTGGTAAAGTCTTGCATGAGTGAAATAAGTGTTTTAGTTAAAATAAAATGGTTTTAAAAACCTACCGCAAAGATACGGGTCAAAATGACAGCGGCGCAATACCTTAATTTGATAGTTTATAATAATGTGTTTTAACAAATATTATTTTTAATATTTTGTAATAAATTGTTAATCAGTATTTTAGATACATTGCGGGCGTCGGAGACGCCGAGAGTAGTCCGTGTCGGGTTAGAAACCCTAACGAGCGGCGCTATTTTTTAGTTGCGGTAAATGGGTTTAAAAAGAGTTGGGAAGTCTTGATGCCAGCGGGGCACACCCGCATCCGTTTCATTGACGGAATAAACAGCGGCGATATCAATACGCGGATTACCAACACATTGAGCAGTCAAAACATGGCTGCTAAGAAGGAAAAACAAGAGCGAAGCGGCGAAGCGGCGAAGCGGCGAAGCGGCGAAGCGGCGAAAATAAAATGTCTTTTCATTTTAATTTATTTTTAAAAATTTAAAAATTTAGGTTTCAGTAGAAAATATCAAGTTTGGTAGTATCACGCGGAGGAGTTCTGACTTCTATAATTTTAGAAGTCTCCACACCATTTTTCTTGATTTTTATTCCAATAGGATCAGCAATTTTATTACTTCCAGCTTTTTTTACTAAAATTGTAGTATCAACGCTTCTGCCTGAAAATACACCATAATTAAAGTTAATCACGTCTTCTTCACCAACAGGGTTGACGTTTTTAACATGAATTTTTAGCCGAGCAAAAGCAGTAACTTGTAAATCCACCGTTGTTGTTTTATCAATCAACTTTGAGACAACATCGCTGTAATAGGCGGCGGGGAAGTTATTGTAGGCTTCCACATCATAGCTACGCCCGACGATTGACGTGTAATTGAAGCGATAATTGCCCGATGCATCGCTTTGTGTCCTTTGAATGACGGTGCGTTTGGGATTCCAAAAATCTTCATCATAATTAGATTCCACCAACCGCACGCCGACATTCGGAATGCCAATGTCGGAATCAAGTTCCAGAACCCTACCCTTGACAGAGGCTTCTGACGACACGTTGTCTTTAGTGCAGCTTGCCAACGCGAAGCAGCCGAACAGTGTCAAAAGAAAAAGATACTTTTTCATAGTTTTAAAAATTTAAAAGTGAATAAAAAAAGATGTTTAAGCTATGATAGACGCTTCGGAAAGCGGAATTTTTACATTTATACTGAGGGAGTCGTCGGCG
>JAYUKJ010000213.1:0-18305 GCA_043764555.1 Saprospiraceae bacterium | reverse complement strand
TTTCCAAGTTGCGGAAAAGACCCCTCTGTATAAGCACTAAAAAGCCGCTTCGACACCTGTCGAAACGGCTTTTTTTAGGCTTTATACTGAGGGGTCCTTTTTACACATCATAATTCAAAACAGGCGCCAACCACCGTTCCGTCTCTTCCAAACCCATCCCTTTCCGTTCCGAATAATCCTCAACTTGGTCCTTTGAAATTTGACCCAAACCGAAGTATTTAGCGTCGGGATGCGCGAAATACCAGCCAGAAACGGCGGCAGTCGGGTACATCGCGTAGCTTTCGGTGATGCTGATACCTGCGTTTTCATCGGGTTTCAGCAAGTCCCAAAGAATCGCTTTTTCCGTGTGGTCGGGGCAAGCAGGATAGCCGGGTGCAGGGCGAATACCTGAATATTCTTCGTCATTGAGCTGATTACTTGACAAATTTTCGTCCGTTGAATACGCCCAAAACTCGGTTCTCACGCGCTCGTGCATCCGTTCGGCAAAGGCTTCCGCAAAGCGGTCGGCGAGCGATTTTAAGAGAATGGCGTTGTAATCATCGAGGTCTTTTTCAAATTTTTCGACCCATTTCTCAATGCCAATACCCGCCGTCGTCGCAAAAGCACCGATAAAATCCGTCGAAGAGGACCCCTCAGTATTTGAGGCATTTTTAGGCTTGATAAAGTCCGATAAGCAGTAATTCGGCTGCCCAGGCGCTTTTTGGTTTTGCTGACGCAAATGGTGCAAAGTCGTTAAAACCTCTGCGTCTTTTTCATCAAAATACACCTCAATATCGTCGTCATTGACGCTGTTGCAAGGGAAAAAACCGATAACTGCCCGTGCCGAAATCCATTTTTCCGCAATGATTTTATCGAGCATTTTGTTGGCGTCGTTCAACAATTTCGTGGCTTCAACGCCGACAACTTCATCCGTCAAAATTGCGGGATATTTGCCGTGGAGTTCCCAAGATTGGAAAAATGGCGTCCAGTCAATATAACGGCGCAACTCCGCCAAATCGTAGTTTTCAAACGTTTTTAAACCTAAAAACGTCGGTTTCAGGGGCGTAAACGCTGCCCAATCCACTTTTGCCTTGTTTTTTCTCGATTGATTGACCGTCAAATATTTTTTCGATGATTTTCGATTACCCCTCAGTACGCGCACTTGTTCGTAGTCCGTTCGGATGCTTTGAACGTAATCCGCTTTCACTTTTTTATCCGCAGAAAGTAATGAACTTGCCACCGCAACCGCCCGACTCGCGTCCAAAACGTGGTGCGCCAAACCGCGTGTGTAGTACGGTTCAACTTTCACCGCCGTATGCGTTTTCGACGTCGTGGCACCGCCAATGAGCAACGGAATTGTGAAGTTTTGACGCTCCATTTCCTTCGCCACGTGTACCATTTCGTCCAAACTTGGCGTGATTAATCCCGATAAACCAATAATATCGACGTTTTGCTCACGCGCCACTTTCAAAATTTTATCGGCAGAAACCATCACACCCAAGTCAATAATCTCAAAATTATTACAACCTAACACAACACCTACAATGTTTTTTCCAATGTCATGCACGTCGCCTTTCACCGTCGCCATCAAGATTTTTCCTTTTGAAGACGATGTGGTGTTGCCCGTTCTCAATTTTTCGGCTTCAATAAACGGCGTCAAATACGCCACCGCTTTTTTCATCACTCGCGCCGATTTCACGACTTGCGGCAAGAACATTTTGCCCGAACCAAACAAATCGCCGACGATATTCATGCCGTCCATCAAAGGTCCTTCGATAATCGTCAAAGGCGACGGGTATTTTTGACGCGCTTCTTCGGTGTCTGCATCGACAAATTCGTCAATGCCACGCACCAATGAGTGCGCCATGCGTTGTTCTAAAGTGAGTTCGCGCCAAGCCAACTCCTTCACAACCGCCTTGCCACCCGTGTCTTTTAGGCGTTCCGCAAAATTCGTGAGTTCTTCGGTCGCGTTATCGTTTTTATTGAAAATCACGTTTTCTACCAAATTTAACAAATCTTTTGGAATGTCGTCATACACCTCAATCATGCCTGCGTTCACGATGCCCATGTCCATGCCCGCTTTTGTGGCGTGGTACAAAAACACGGTGTGCATCGCCTCGCGCACCTTGTCGTTGCCCCTAAAACTGAACGACACATTCGACACACCGCCCGAAATTTTCGCCCCTGGACAGCGTTCTTTGATGCCTTTACACGCTTCGATGAAATATAATGCGTAATTATTATGCTCCTCGATGCCCGTTGCAACGGCGAAAATATTTGGGTCAAAAATGATGTCCGACGCAGGAAAACCGACTTTTTCGGTCAAAATCTTGTACGCCCGTTCGCAAATATCCACTTTCCGTTCCATCGTGTCGGCTTGTCCTTCTTCGTCGAACGCCATGACGACCGCCGCCGCACCGTAGCGACGCACGATTCGGGCTTGTTCGATAAATTTCTCCTCGCCTTCTTTCATCGAAATCGAATTCACAATGCACTTGCCTTGAACGCATTTCAAACCCGCTTCAATGACGTTAAATTTGGAGCTATCAATCATAATTGGCAACTTAGAAATGTCGGGTTCGGACATCACGAGGTTCAAAAATTCGACCATCGCTTTTTCAGAATCCAACAAACCTTCGTCCATATTAATATCAATCACCTGTGCGCCACCTTCGACTTGTTGCCGCGCAACGTCCAAAGCTGCCGTAAAATCGCCTTGTTTGATGAGTCTTGCGAAGGCACGGCTGCCCGTCACATTCGTTCTTTCACCAATATTTAAGAAATTCGTTTCGGGACGAACAATCAACGGCTCTAAGCCCGAATACATCGAAAAGCCCGTTGATTTGGCTTTTTTACGTGGTTTTAAACCCGCGACTGCCTCCGACATCAACCGAATATGATCGGGCGTCGTGCCGCAACAACCGCCGATGATGTTCACAAAACCGCTTTCGGCAAAGTCTCTGATGAACTTTTGCATTTCTTCGGGCGATTGATCATATTCACCAAATTCGTTAGGTAAACCCGCATTCGGATAGGCATGAACCAAACACGTCGCAATATTTGACAAACTCTGAACGTGCGGACGCATTTCGTCTGCCCCCAAGGCACAATTCAAACCAACGGTTAAAAGGTTGGAAACGTGGGCAATAGATATGTAAAATGCTTCTGATGTTTGTCCACTCAACGTCCGTCCCGACGCATCGGTAATTGTTCCCGAAATCATCACGGGCAAACGCGGTGCTGTGGGATGTTCGTCAAAATATTTTTCAATCGCATAAATCGCGGCTTTTGCGTTGAGCGTATCAAAAATGGTTTCGACCAAAATAATGTCCGAACCACCGTCCACTAAACCCGTCGTTTGCTCGTAATAAGCATCCACTAATTCGTCAAAAGTCACAGCGCGATAGCCGGGGTTGTTGACGTCGGGCGACATTGAAGCCGTCCGATTTGTGGGTCCAATTGCTCCCGCAACGTAGCGCGGTTTCGACGGATTTGCCGCCGTAAATTCGTCCGCAACCTTGCGCGCAACCTTCGCCGATTCAAAATTTATATCATAAACGGCTTCTTGCAACTCGTAATCGGCTTGCGCGATTGTCGTTCCAGAAAACGTATTTGTTTCGATAATATCCGCGCCCGCTTCCAAATAAGCACGGTGAATTGCCTCAATCACATCGGGTCGTGTGATGGATAAAATGTCGTTATTGCCTTGAATATCGCGGTGAAAATCTTTGAAGCGGTCGCCTCGAAAGTCTTTTTCGTTGAGTTTGTACTGTTGAATGAGCGAACCCATTGCGCCATCAATGACGAGGATGCGCTCCTTAGCGAGTTGCCGAATGTCTGGTCTATTAGTCATAATTAATTGATTTTCAACAACTTGCCTTACAGAGCAAGCGTTATATTAATTGGATATTTTAAGTTTCAAAAATTTCTGAAAGATTGGAGACGCAAAGTTACAATTTAGGTTTATGAATTTATGAAACAAAAAAACGTGGAGAGTAGTTTAGATTTTTTGAAAAAAGAGACCCCTCAGTATAAACGCTGTTTTTACATGAAAAAAGCCTATCGCGCTGTGAAACGATAGACTTTTTCTGCATTTAATGCCCTTCTGTTAAACCAATTTTTAGTCGTCATAATGTCCTTTAATAGAAAAAACGATGATAAGTTCGTCTTTTACATCATAAACAAGTCGGTGTTCATCCGTAATTCTGCGTGACCACAAACCTTTTAGATTGCCTTTTAATGGCTCTGGTTTACCGACACCTTCAAGGCGTGCGTTGACATTCTTTCAAAATCCTAAGAATACGTTGGAACATCTTACGGTCTTCCCCCAACTATTCCTCTACTTGACTGAACGCTTTAGGCTCAAATTTGACTTCTCATGGTGTTTCAACGGTTTTACGCTGCTCAAATTCAGCCAAAATATCTGATGCATCCACATTATCATCCATTACTTTATCGTACAATTCGTCGAAAGCCTCAGGCGAAAACAGATAAGCCGTCTTAACTGTAGCGGCAGTTGCTTGGTTGGACACAGCATTGTTTTCTTTTATTTTAACAAAAGAAAACTGTTGCAAAAGTTTAGCAATAAATGCGTATTCGCTTTCTTGAATTTGAATAACTAACTCTTTCATTGTTTTAATTTTCAACAAAAGTAATGAGAATTCTGTAAAAATTAGGACCCCTCAGTATTTTAACCGAAATTTTAACGCGCTGCTAAATATTTATAACAAAAACACGTTATAAACGTGGCGCGACCTTAAGGTCGCGTTACTTTTCAAACTTTAAATTCCTTGACGCATGAAACAATGGGCAATCCACATATTTTATCTCACCATCATCGCTCTTTTAGGCTACAATTATTGGTCAAGTGGACCCCTCAGTATAAACGGTATTTTTGGCAGTTTTTTTGATTTAAACAGAATGTAAGTTAAATAAAGTTACACAAAAGAGATGATTATTTTGTTTTATGAAATAAAAATAGAAAATTGCCCGTTTAAGGTTTTTAAAGAGATGCCTTAAATAGATATTATTTTATATCCTATTTGTCTGTTATTATTTAAAATACTACCTTTGCGCTTTCAATTTTTTTATTTATTTACTATAACTTTAAAGACAGTAAAATGAAATTTACTTCAATTATCGCAATCGCTCTTGTGGTTGTATTCGCAAGTTGCACGAAGGATGCAACGGTAACTTCCAAAGTGGATTTGTTGACGGGTGGCTCGTCAAAATCGTGGAAACTGTCCTCCGTTACAGCCACGGTTTCAGGCAAAACGGTTGACATAACATCTGCTTTACTCGCGGATGCTTGCGACAAAGACGATTTTGTCACCTTCAAAACAGGAGGCATTTTCATTGAGGACGAAGGCCCACTTAAATGCTCCTCAACAGACCCACAAAGTGCTACGGGTAAGTTCGTAATAGACGCTAAAGAAACGACCGTCACGACGACCGTTGGGAGCGATGTTGAGGTCATCACGTTTGTGGAATTGTCGAGTAGCAAATTCGTAGGCTCATCCACGAATCCTCTTTTCGGCGTTTTGACGGCAACATTTGTACCTAAGTAACTGCCTGAAATAGGCTTTAGCAATCAAAATGGCTTGTGTAAATCTCGGATTTGCATGAGCCATTTTAGTTATGTAGCTGCAACTACTAACAAAGGACCTCTCAGTATTTTTCCTGAAAAGCTGAAACTCTACGCAAATCGTTGATTGGAAGAAATATACTGAGGGGGCCTAATTTTAAATTTTCCTTAATTTTTTCTCAAAAATAAAACGGTAATTCACAAACAGATGTACTTTTAGCCGTTCGTTTCGAGTCATTAAATTAAAAATTTCAACTATTAACCACTAAACCATAAATCAACGTTATGCGTAATCGAGTCATTATTGAAAATGTAAAACCTGAAATCGACGGTGGCCGCTACTATATCAAGCGCACCGTCGGCGAAACTGTCACCGTCACCGCCGATATTTTTGGCGACGGACACGACGTCATCCGCGCCTCTGTCCTTCTGAAGCACGAAGCCGATGCTGATTGGTCGGAAATCGAGCTAAAAGCCTTGCCGAATGATGCATGGACGGGCGCATTTCTGCCAACAAAAAAAGGCAATTACGACTATCAAGTCACCGCTTGGGTCGATAATCTCACGACTTGGCACAAAGGGTTTTTAAAGAAAAATGCCGATGGACAACACCTCGACGTGGAGCTGTCAATCGGTGTAAAACTCTTGACCGAAGCGACCGAGCAATATGCCGCTGCCGAAGCCAAACCGCTCAATGCAGCCATTAAGATTTTGTCGAATACGAAAGACTATTTGACCGCCGTCGAAACCGTTACGACGGAGACATTTGCCGAACTCATCAACAACTTTCCGTTGAAACATTTTGTTACGGAACATCCGTTGTTGCGCGTAAAAGTTGAGCGTGACTTGGCGGCTTTTTCGGCTTGGTACGAACTTTTTCCGCGTTCGACGAGCGAAACGCCGCTGAAACACGGCACTTTAAAGGATGTTGAGCGCCTTTTGCCGCGCGTTTCGGAATTGGGTTTCGACATTCTGTATATGCCGCCGATTCATCCCGTTGGCGAAATTAATCGAAAAGGAAAAAATAATTCGGTCACGGCACAGGCGGGAGAACCGGGCAGTCCGTGGGCAATTGGCTCAAAATACGGCGGTCATAAAGCCGTCGAACCCGCGCTCGGAACGCTCGCCGATTACGGGCATTTGATTGCGGAAGCTAAGAAATACGGCATCGAAATCGCCCTCGATTTGGCTTTGCAGTGCGCGCCCGACCATCCTTATATTCAAGAAAATCCGCAATGGTTTACGTGGCGTCCCGACGGTACGATTATGTACGCCGAGAATCCGCCGAAAAAATACCAAGACATCGTGCCGTTGAATTTTGAGTGCGACGATTGGGAAAATTTGTGGAACGAATTGCTGTCGGTTACGCTGTTTTGGGTCGAAAAAGGCATCACCGTTTTCCGCGTTGACAATCCACACACTAAGCCGATGCCGTTTTGGGAATGGTGCATGGCGGAGGTGCATAAAGTCAATCCCGACGTGATTTTCCTTGCCGAAGCCTTCACACGCCCCAAAATTATGGGGTCTCTGGGCAAAATTGGCTACACGCAATCGTATTCGTACTTCACTTGGCGGGTAACAAAGCAGGAAATTATTGATTATATGACGACCTTGACGGAGACCGAAAGTCGGGAGTATTATCGCCCTAATTTTTGGCCAAATACGCCCGATATTTTGCCGATGCATCTGCACAATAAAAACTCGAATGCCTTCTTTTTGCGCTACGCTTTGGCGGGAACTTTGTCGTCAAATTACGGTGTTTATGGCGCGGCTTACGAGTTTATTGACAACGAAAGTTTGCACGGCAAGGAGGAATATTTCAATTCCGAAAAGTTTGAAGTTAAGCAATATGACTGGTCGGCACGCAACCGAATCACGCAATTAATGACGCTTTTGAACAGTATTCGGCGTGGAAATAAGGCTTTGCAAACGACTTTTAACGTGCATTTTACGGCAACAAGTAGTGAAAACTTACTGTCTTACGTGAAAATTTCGCCGAATACTGAGGGGGGCGAACCGAGCATTATTTGGTGCGTTGCGAACCTCGATACGGACAATACGACGGCGGGTCTGATTACCGTGCCTAAGGATATTTTGGGCATCAAAAAACGCGTCAATATGGTTCTTACCGACTTGTTGACGGGCGAAACTTTTTATTGGAAAGAAGATAGTAATTACGTCGAATTGAATCCGTACAAATCGCCGATGCATATTTTTAAGGTGCATATTTACGAATAGGTGTTTCGTGAGATTTGACAACTTTTAAAATGGTCAAATCTAAAATGCGATAATTGATATAAGATAAAAATAGTGATTGTAAATAATTAAAAATAAAATAGTTATGACTTATCCAGTTGATTTGAAATACACCAAAGAACACGAATGGGTGCGCATCGAAGGGGACATTGCCACAATCGGTATTACCGACCACGCGCAAAGTGAATTGGGCGATATTGTCTATGTAGAAGTCGAAACGGTCGGCGAAATGGTGGATGCCAACGACGTTTTTGGCACGGTGGAAGCCGTCAAAACGACGTCGGATTTGTTCATGCCGATTGCGGGCAAAGTCCTTGAATTCAATGGGCGTTTGACGGACGAACCCGAGTTGGTCAATTCAGACCCTTACGGCGACGGTTGGATTATCAAAATGCAGATTTCTGATATGGCGGACGTGACAAATTTGCTCACGGCGGCGGACTACGAAGCGGAATTGTAAGTTCTCCACGGATTACGCGGATTAACACCAATTTTCTGGCTACGGATTTAACGGATTTACGGATTTTTAGCTACGGATTTAACGGATTCACGGATTGAAATACAGTCGTCACAATCCGTAAATCCGTTAAATCCGTCAATCCGTAGCTAAAGTCGTGGGTAATGCGCGCAATCTGTGGACAAAAAGCCCATAAAAAGTATAATTTGATGAAAAATATCAAGCCTTACGCCCCAGCAATTGTTTGGGGCATTTTTATTTTTGCGCTGTCCGTTTGGCCAGGCAAAGACTTTCCTAAACTCGATTGGGGTGACCTTTTGTCGGTCGATAAACTCGTTCATATTGTCTTTTATGCGCTCTTGACGGCGCTAATACTTTTAAGTGAAAAGTGGAAAGTGAACAATGAAAAATTAGCAGACGAAAGCGGGGTTGATGCGCTTGAAATGGTGAAAAAGCGCCGTGAAATGCGGCGTTTTGCCGTCATGACGGCGGTGGGTTGCACGGCTTACGGTTGGTTTTTGGAATGGTTTCAAGAGCATTATTGCCAAGACAGGCTGTTCGATTGGTTCGATGGTTTGGCCAATACGATGGGCGCTTTTGGTGCTTTGGCGGTGTTCGTTTGGCGCGGCCGACGGTGAAAGAGACCCCTCAGTATAATCGATATTTTAAGCGTTTTTCAAGCATTTTAAGCGTGTTTTTTACGATTTGACAGCAATTGATTAACTGAAAAGCCGCTTTTGATTCAAATCAAAAGCGGCTTTTTTAATAAATTAATCTCGGCTTTTTATTGCTTTTTGAACAAGATACTCAATGATAAATTTGATTGTAACAGCTCGTTATATTCGCAGAAACGGTCTAAACCTTTTTCGTAGCGAATACGCAGCGTCGTTTTGGGATTGAAGCGATAATTAACGCCGATAATAAAGTTGCTATTGAAATTAAACATGTTTATTCGCCCATCGGTTTGCTCGATTTTAGGCGGTGAAAACGTCGTAATTGGCGCGTTTATATCGCCGACTTGTTCAGAAAACACGGTGTAAGTCACGTTTTTGTTGCTCAAATTCAACAAGGCAAATGTTTGGGAAACGCCTAATTCGATGTCGCTTTTTTCTTCGAGTTTCAAACAAATAGTTAGCGGAATCTGCACGTAAAGCGTTGAAAATCGCACCGTTCCAACGGCGGTTGACGCGTTGTTGTCAATCACTTTGCTTTCGCTAAAAGACCCTTTTTGATGCATTGACAGCAGATTGAATTCAATTTGCGTGGCAAAGCGATTGGTCAATTTGTTTTTTAAAGCCAAACCCGCCGTCAAACTTGGCTGATTTTGGAATTGCCAAGTGCGTTCAATTTCAGACTTATTTCTAAACGGAATGCCTGACGTAATCTGCGTATTAATTGAGGAAAAACTGTTGTAACAAAGGCCAATTGATAGGCTTTTTTCCAATTTTCCGAAAAGTTTTTTTTGAGAAAAAGCGCCCGTCGATACGAGTAAAAAGCAGGAAAAGCAGATGAGTTTGCGGTAAATCATGGCATTATTGTTTAAAGTTGTTACCAAATTAATTTTGAAATAATGCTAAAAGGACCCCTCAGTATAAAACGGTTTTTGAAGCGATTTTTAGCTTCTTTTCAACGTTTTATCTCATTGTTTTCGTTTCTACTTATCAGACTTTAACATTCACGCATTCATTGTTTCCACCGTCAACTCTATGCGATGCAGCGCTTCTCTACGGGAACACAAAAAAGGGACCCCTCAGTATAAATGCCTTTTTTGAACTATTGGGCGTCACGTTTTATGGATTTTCAGCACACGTATTCCGTCGAATTGTCGGTTAATGCAGTTCGCAAGTGGCATACATTTTGGTATCGCCCTTTAATGGTCATTCAATGACGGTTTTAAGCGCAACAACTAATTCTATTAAACACAAACTAAAGGCTAATCAATACGGATGGAAAGACAACTTCTACATTCCGCTTTTTTAATACATAACTATTTTCTTCCAATGAAAGAACAGAATTTCAGCATCGGACAATGGCTTGACAGGCGACTGCTTGCCCCAAAACAAGTCTTCAAAGCGCAATATGCCGCAAACTATTTCACACTACTTTTTTCTTTAGGTCTGCTTTTGACGCCCTCAGCATTGAGCGCACAAACGTGTTCGGGCAACGCCAATACGGTTGTTTCGCAGACGGGTGTTGATAATCCAACCGAAGCCTTAGGCAATCCGAACGGTACGGCGGCTCAGTTGTGGGACACGGGCGACCAAATTGTACTCGACTTAAACAACGTCGTCAATGCAGGCGCCACCCTTGTCTTGACTTGGCGCGGCAACCTAACGTCCTCGGCTGACCCGATAATAACCGTCGAAACATCATTAGACGGCGCAACTTTCACGGCTGTTTCGGGAGGTCCCTTTACGCTTACGCGGCAAGCGGCTTATTTTACAAATAATATTGTAACGCCGAGTTCAACGCGCTATGTTCGTTTAACCACGACAAACGTCTTCAACGTTGACCTTGATGCCGTGACGTTTACGAATCAGACGTGCAGCCCAATTTGTGGAACAAATACCGCTGGCACCGTTTGGCGCGATTTCAACAACGATGGTGTGAAAAACGCCAACGAAGCGGAAGGCGTGCCAAACGTGACCGTTAGGGCTTACGATTGCAACAACGCTTTGGCAGAAACTGCCACCACCGACGCGAACGGTGCGTACGCTTTCACGTCCTTGACGCCTTCCACAACGAATAGATACCGCATTGAGTTTTCGGGAGGGACCCCTCAGTATCAACCGACTTTTAGCGGCGCAAACGGTAAAACGGACGTGCAGTTTATCGCGGCGGCCACTTGTTTCGCAGATATGGGCATTAACAATCCCGTCGATTACTGTCAACCTAACCCCGCTTTGAGCATAAACTGCTATGTGTCAGGGGCTTACAACAGCAGCTCGGGAACGGGACGCACAATTGTGGCTTTGCCTTACAACATCACTCAAGACCCAGACGGCAACACAAACGGCACGACGGCAACGGGCAATACAGTGCCTAATTCTTACAATCCGCCCATTTACACACCCGCAAGACCGATGAAAACCCCAATCGCCGACCACAACGAAGTGGCGTCAACGTGGGGTTTGGCTTACGACCGCGTACAGCGCAACCTTTTTGCAGCAGCTTACGTGAAAGCGGGAACGAGTTTGGGTCCAAATGGTGAAAGTACGGGCAAAATTTACAAAATAAATAACCCTCTTAGTACATCAGATATTTCGGACTACGTGGACTTAAATACAGTCTTTAGCGCGGGAACGGCGGGAGTTAATCCGCATCCAATTGCCACAACGTCGTTTGCGAATTTGGACGACGCCGCCACAAACGCCGCGATTGGTAAAGTGGGTTTAGGTGATTTGGCCATTTCTAACGACAATGCGTTTCTCTACGTCGTCAATCTATCGGATAGACAATTGTATAAAATCCCAACGTCGGGTGCTTTGAACAGCACAACAATTACCCGTTTTCCGATTCCTACGACGGGTCTGCCAACCGTTACCGATGCTATTGGTACGGCGGGGACTTGCCCGAACGGTGATATGCGCCCTTTTGGTTTGGGTGTTCATCCCGACGGCAGCATTTACGTCGGCGGGGTGTGTTCGGCGGAATCCATTTCGGCGGGTTTCAACGCCGTCAATAATCCCGCTTCGTATCAAGTAACGGCTTACGTATGGAAATTCGACGGTACGGCGTTCACGCTCCAACTCAACGAAAGCCTCCGTTTTGACCGCGATGGCGGCAATGGTTACACCACTTTCGATGACTTCGCAACGGGAAATCCACGTCAAAATGATTGGGAACCGTGGCACAACCTTTCTAACGCCGCTATTTACAACGCGGATAATCCTGCTCAAAATGAACCCATGCTTGCCGACATCAGCTTTGATGAAAAAGGGGATATGTTTCTCGGTATGCGCGACAGACTTGGCGATTGCGTCACTTTGCAAGGTGGTTTTTTGTCGAGTGGCGATATTTACAAAGCCTGTAACACAACAACGGGTTGGAAGTTTGAGAAAAACGCGACTTGCGGTTTAGTTACAACAAGCGGTGCCAACAACAATCAAGGGCCGGGCGGCGGTGAATTTATTTACCAAGACATTCAAGGCGATGGCTTGGCAAACAGCGGAACGGGCGGTGTTTTCAATCTCATGGGACAATATCAAGTCATTTCTACAACCATTGACCCCGTTTACCTCAACTCGTCGGGCGCGTCTTTTTTTAATCCAAGTGCGGGCGGTGTTCAAGTGTTTGGTACACAAGACGGTAGAATCAAAGGTGCGTACGATATTTATGAAATAAACGACATTAATACCTTCGCAAAAGCGGCGGGTGTCGGTGCAATCGCCGCACTTTGCGACCCCGCACCCCTTCAAATTGGCAACTACGTCTGGATTGATACCGACCGCGACGGCGTGCAAGACCCTTGCGAAGGCCCCCTCAGTAATGTGGCTCTTTCGCTATGGAAAGGCGGTGTTCAAATCGCCACAACGACCACGAATGCCAACGGTAATTACGCCTTCACAGGCATTGGCGCACCGAATGAAACATGGACGGCTACATCGGGAACGGACAGTATTTTGCCAAATATGGCGTATGAAGTCCGCATCTCAACGACACAAACGGGCATTGTCACGCCTAACTATAGCTTAACAACTGCCAACAGTACAACGAATAGTGGCAACGACCAAAATGATTCCGATGCGGCTTTGTTTGGCACGAATGCCGTGATTGCGTTCACAACGGGCGCGGCGGGTTCGACGAGTCATACTTTGGATTTTGGATTTAGCCTTATTTGCTCAATAAATTTGACGACTAATGTCTCAGGCTGCTACGATTCTAACGGTAATGCCGCAGGCGGTTCATCCGTTGCAACCGTTCAAGCAATCGTGGATTGGTCAAATAACCCAAGCGGCGAAACCATCAACGTCTCATGCACGGGCGCAGCTTCACAAAGCATCAACCCTGCGACCGCTTCTAAACCAGCTATTCTTACTTTTACCGTTCCTGCGAATGGTGCTGCTATAACTGTCACCGCTGCATTTAGCACGGCGACAACTTGCGCAGCAACTAAAAATACCACGGCACCAAATGGCAATTGTCTCCTCACGCCTTGCGAAGCGGGCAACACGGGCGGCACGGTTTGGAAAGATTACAACGGTGACGGCGTGAAAGACGCGACCGAAACGCAAGGTTTAGAAGGCGTAACCGTCAAAGCCTACGATTGCAATAATGTACTCGTTGGCACAACAATAACGGATGCTAAGGGTCAATATACCTTCGGAACGCTCAGTCCCGCGCCTTCGGCAACGAATAAATTACGGATTGAATTCTCGGGAGGCCCCCCTCAGTATAAACCGACTTTTAACGGTGCAAATGGACGAACGGACGTACAGTTTATCTCGGCTGCAAGTTGTGCAATTGATTTTGGGGTCAACGCACCCGCCGATTATTGCCAGGCAAATCCAAACCTTGCTGTGCCTTGTTACGTGAATGGCAATCCACTTGGAGGCGGCACTTCGGGTGCTGCTGATTGGCTGGTTGCGTTTCCTTACGACATAACAGGTACGACAGCGCCACCTACCCATTTGGATGGAACTGTTCTTGGCACTGTTTGGGGGCAAGGCTACCAACGACAAAGCAAAAAGTTGTTCAGTGCAGCTTACGTAAAAAGGCACAGTGGGCTTGGTACGTACAGCACCGACGGCTCATCTGGTGCGGGACCTATTTCGGGTACTGACAGTGGTTCGGGTGGTATTTATGTGACTGATTTTAGCGGTGGTACGCCTGTTATCTCCCAATTTGTCAATCTGCAAGCCTTGGGTATTGAAACGGGTGATTTCGCTTCTGCGCGAAATTTGCCGAGTGGCAAATTGACCCCCAATCAAGACATTGCGGCTTTTGACAAGGTGAGTAAAGCAGGTTTAGGCGATTTAGACCTTTCCGAAGATGAGCAAACAATGTTTGTGACCAACCTGTTCGACCGCGAAATATATCAATTGTCGATTGGTAGCATAGGCACAGCACCTACTTCTGCCACAGCCTTGCCTAATGCGCCGTGGTTAAGTGGTTCGCCCTGCAACAATGGCGTGGCAAGACCTTTTGGATTGAAAGTACGCGGTGGCAAACTCTACGTCGGGGTGGTGTGTACGGCAGAAAACGGCGGCACTTTTTCAGATTTGAACGCAACCGTGCACGCTTACGACTTAACTGCGGGAACTTGGGAGACCGCCATCAACTTCCCATTAAATTATACGAGAGGATTAGCCTATGAATCAGTACCAGCGTCGAATAAATGGTATCCGTGGACGGACGTTATGAATAGCATTCCCAACTTTCTGGGCGGCGGCGCACTCCAAGTGAGTTATCCGACGCCTGTATTGTCTGATATTGAATTTGACGAAAAAAACAATATGATATTGGCGTTCACCGATAGGACAGGCGACCAAATAGGCAGTAGCAACTATGGCGTTTATAACACCACAGATTTATATTATTACGTTTTAGGCGGTGATATTCTGAAAGCGGGATATGACGGCAGTGGACAATGGCTTTTAGAAAACAACGGAACGGTCGGTGGCAACACAACGACTGGCGCGGGTAATAACCAAGGGCCTGGCGGCGGCGAGTTCTTCCCAAATGAAGCTATTTCTCCGGGTCACCAAGAAACAACAGTAGGCTCTTTGGCCTATCTGATGGGTAAAAATGAAGTAGCTTTAACCGCCATGGACCCGTTAACGAGTTACACTGCGGGTGGCTTAGCTTGGTTTAACAGCACAACGGGTGCAAAAAACAGAGGGTATCAATTGTATATCGGTGCCAATACGAGCAATGGTGCATTTGGCAAAGCCAACGGTTTGGGTGATTTAGAGCTGATGTGTAACCCTGCACCCATCGAAGTTGGCAACTACGTCTGGATTGATACCGACAAAGACGGCGTGCAAGACCCTTGCGAAGGCCCCCTCAGTATGGTGACCGTTTCGCTTTGGAAAGGCGGCACTCAAATCGCTACAACAACCACTAACGCAAGCGGCGAATACTATTTTAGCAGCAAAAGCAATTTTGCCACGCCCGCTGATTGGACGGGAACGGGCGCGGACACGACGCTTTTGCCAAATATGGCTTACGAAGTCCGCATTGATACCGCCGCGCAAAGCACAATATTCAGCAACCTCGCTTTAACAACTGCCAACGCAACGGCGAATACGGGCAACGACCAAAACGACAATGACGCCACAACATCGGGTGTTTACAAAGTCATTGCCTTTACGACGGGCGCGGCGGGTTCGACAAATCACACGTATGACTTTGGTTTTCAACCCGTTTGCATACCGCCGACTATCACAAGTGTTAATGCAACCTCAGCGACTTGCATAAATGGCGTTGCCAATAGCAATGCCGAAGTTCACGTTACGGGTATTACAGGCATGACAAAATATGCCTACAAAACCAACGCCACGGATAGCCTTTGGGCGAACACCGCAACGGCGTCAACGACAACAAGCATTGATTTGACAGGTTTGGCGAACCCCTCAGTAGCAACGACTTACACGTTCAGAGTTTGGGGCGTTGACACGACTTGTTACAACGATACGACGGTTGTTTTAAATCCAGTTGTTTGTCCGCCGTGTTCAATTGTGGCGACGTTTACGCAAGGCGGTTGCAACAACAACGGCACAGCGGCCATCACAACGGATGATTATTTTACCGTCGCAGTTTCTGCCGTTTCATCAACAAACGGTGGTACGAGTGGCAAATACGAAGTGATGTTGAACGGAACGGTCTTAAATACGGGCGGCACGGCTTACGGAACGCCTGTCACGGTCGGCGGCATCTTGGATTTTAAATCCGATGGAGCGACAACGTACAATTTGACGGTGAGAGATGTGGATATAACCGCTTGCACAACGACCGTTTTTACGACGGCAGCATCGGCGGCTTGCTCAACAATCGGTTGCAAACCCGTGATTTGTTTGCCCGTTACTGTAACAGTAACGCGACTTTAAAGTCGCGCCACAATGCAGTAACGCGACTTTAAAGTCGCGCCACAATACAGTAACGCGACTTTAAAGTCGCGCCACAATGGCGCACGTCTTAAAAATTAGATAAAGATTATTTCATTGGAAAAACCTTGGCTTAAAGCCGTCTCGATGCGTTCGGGACGGCTTTTTTTGTGTTTTATACTGAGGGGTCTCTTTTTTTTAGTTAAAACACTAAATTTATTTTGAAATACGAATGTAAAAGCGTTATATTTGCTTGTACGAATACTGATGTTTATTATTCACCACACCAAATTGATAACATTTTATTTTTTCACCAGTAAAACAATACAATCATGCAATACAGAATTGATATTTCAATTGATGCCGTTGCCTTTGACAAATTACAAAAAGAAGCCATCGCCGCAGTTACATCCGTGAATATGCACGTTATCGAAGTCAAACCCGAAGACCGCATCAAAGGCGCTAATATGGGCGAAAAAACGGGTTGGACTTATGTTAAAAAAGCATTTGCCGTACTTACTGCCGAGCGTGACCTCGTGCATCCCAAATTGGTAGATCACGAAAAATTTGCCAGAGGTGTTGACGCTGCCACTAAATTGCTGGCCTTAAAAGCCACTTTTAAAGGCTGGATTGGCAACATGGAAGGTTCATTTATGCTCCTTGGCCTTGATTTGATGGAGCAAGCCAAGTACGTCCGTGCCGCCCTTGAACCGCTTGCCGAAGCGCACAATGAGTACAAAGAACGTTATGACGATTTGAATTTTTTGTACGACAATCGCGCTGAAAAAGCAGCTTTGACCATCGAACAAAACAAAAGAGTCGATGCGTTAACAAAACAAGTCGAAGCGTTGCAAAAAAAAGAGTGATGCTTCGATAAACAAACGGGTTTCCGTAAAATTATCGCCGCTTCAATTCACTAAAACATCAGTCGCATAGCCGTTGCCAAACCTTTTGTGGTTGGCAACGGCTTTTTTTGTGGTGTTTACAGCTCAATTACCGCTATCGTTGCGCCGCTCATTGCCGTTGCCGCTGCATATACCGCTGTTACCACTATAAATATCCCTCTTATTGTTGCTTACACCGCTATTGAAGTCGAGAAATTTGAGTTTGAAGTCGAATAGTTCGAGTTTGAAGTCGAGAAATTTGAGTTTGAAGTCAAGAAATTTGAGTTTAAAGTCGAGAAATTTAAGTTTGAAGTCGAGAAATTTGAGTTTGAAGTCGAGAAATTTGAGTTTGAAGTCAAGAAATTTGAGTTTGAAGTCAAGAAATTTGAGTTTGAAGTCAAGAAATTTGAGTTTGAAGTCAAAGAATTTGAGTTTGAAGTCGAAGAATTTGAGTTTAAAGTCGAGAAATTTGAGTTTAAAGTCGAGAAATTTGAGTTTAAAGTCGAGAAATTTGAGTTTGAAGTCGAGAAATTTGAGTTTGAAGTCGAGAAATTTGAATTTGAAGTCAAGAAATTTGAGTTTGAAGTCGAGAAATCATTTTGGCTTGAAAACGTTTTATTAATTTGCAAAACGAGAGGCACTTTTGTATTTAGGCAAGTCCCTTTTTGTGAGTGTATAACAAATCGTCTTTTTAGGCGACAACTTTCCAAAAGTTGCAACTTTTGGAAAGTTATAACCCGATGAGAAGGTAAATTTGTCATGCACCCCTTTTTTGTCATTCAAAAAGAATCTTTGATTGTCGCGTGCGCCACGCGCAACAAGTAGAAGTTCTTTCTAAATGACAAAAAGCAAGTCACCGCGTTGTTCGCAAGTCACTAACATTGGATTTTAGGACCCCTCAGTATAAATGCCATTTTTTGCTAAAAATAGCATCGCGTTTTCTCTAAAAATAGTTTTCTGTTTACACTTAATTGTTATTTTTTGTCGTCAAATTTCGATGTGCATTTTGGCAAAATGTCTTTGGTAACACACCAACGATTCTTCTCATGAACGTAATCATTATTGAGTGCCTAACAAATTTACCTTTTTATCGTGGAATA
>JAYUKJ010000212.1:0-1490 GCA_043764555.1 Saprospiraceae bacterium | reverse complement strand
GCCTAAAAAAGCCGTCTCGTTATCTAAACGAGACGGCTTTTTTAGGCTTTATACTGAGGGGTCCCTATTTTGCAAATACCGCCTATCTTTGCGCTTTTATCACGCATTTTTCAGAGCAAACCAATGCCATTTATCAAACATTCCACGCATCGCCGCGCGCCTTTTTGGCAATTCAACGGCGATTTGCAAACCATTATTCCGTCTTTCCGAAAAGTTGAGGGCGTCACCTACGAGCGCGAGCGGTTGACGTTGCCCGACGGCGATTTTGTCAATTTGGATTGGATAGACAAAGGCAGCCGACAGTTGGTAATTTTAACGCATGGGTTAGAAGGCAATTCCACGCGTCCGTATATGTTGGGCTGCGCCAAAATATTTGCCAACAACGGTTTTGACGTCCTCGCTTGGAACTGTCGCTCCTGCGGCGGCGAGATGAATCAGCATTTCAGACTCTACAACCACGGCGACATTGGCGACATCGAACAGGTTGTTAATCAAGCACTTAGGCGCCGAAATTACGATAAAATCATATTAGTTGGTTACAGCATGGGCGGCAATGTTGCCTTGAAATTTGCTGCCGAAAAACAGCCCCTTTCCGTATCGGCGGTCATTGCGTTCAGCGCGCCGCTGGAGATGAAAACATCGACCGCCGTCTTGAATTGGCCGAGCCGTTGGTTGTATAAAAATCGTTTTCAAAAAGGCATTTTGCCCAAAGTGCGCGCCAAAGCCGAAGCCTTTCCCGACCGTTTGAGCCTTGCCGAAATTGACGCCGCAACCACTTGGGAAGCCGAACAAGAACTGTTTTTTGTAAAAATAAACGGGTATAAAAACCTTGAAGATTTCTACGAAAAAGGCTCGGCGGTAAATTTTATTCCCAAGTTGAAAATTCCAACGCTCATCGTTCAAGCGCAAAATGACCCGATGCTGTCACCTGAATGTCTGCCCGTACAACTCGCTGAAAATCACGCATTTATACATCTCGAAACACCCAAAATTGGCGGGCATTGCGGCTTCGCTCTGCCGAACGACAAAGCGCATTCTTGGGCAGAATACCGTGCTTTAGAATTCGTAAACACGTTTAGGTTGTTAGATTTGACAACTTTTCAAAAGCTATAGTATCTACACAGATTTCAGATAGTCCTTAATTTGCTTCGATTCCCGAAGGGAATGTATGTTTATAGGACAAAATCAAGGCGGTATGCCTCAATCCCGAAGGAATTTTATGTAGAAACGTCATTTTACATACAATTCCTTCGGAATTAATGACGCCTTTCAAATTGATTTTCTATAAACATACATTCCCTTCGGGAATCAGCGGCGAAATCAAGGCATAAAAGATGTGTAGATACTATAGCTTTTCAAAAGTTGTCAAATCTCAATCTCAAATCATTCAATCATCATCAAAACCGTTTCATCATGCAAATCGGATTCATCGGACTCGGCAAAATGGGGTTCAATTTGGTACAAAATCTTTTGGAACACCAACACGCCGT
>JAYUKJ010000211.1:0-4944 GCA_043764555.1 Saprospiraceae bacterium | reverse complement strand
AGTTCTCCAAAATCTCTGTATATTTCACCATCACAGCCATGTTTTATCCTTTGTCTAATGCCATTTTCTATTACCGCGTAACCAAACATACCAACTGTTTCGTTGATTACGAAAGCTAAAATTTGTGTATTGGGAAAAGTTTTACAGAACTGCTGCTCTATTTCAGAAGGCTCGTTATTGTAAAATTGGAATGGTAAATTTTGTTCTGAAAAAATCAGATAGCCATTATATTCTCCAACAAACAGATTTTTAGGTTTAGATGTATTCCAAAGGTCAACTTCGTTTGTTGGCTTATATTTATCATAACCAAGTTGTTCGATTACTTCTTTTACATCTTTCTTTTGATGATTTTTAACAAAAACGAAATAAAAATTTGCTGCCATAAGTTACTTTTTGGTTTAAAAAATTTCGCAAAACTACAATAAAAAAAGGCTTCACCAAACGGAAAACCGCGTTGTGAAGCCTTTTTTTGGCTTTTATACTGAGGGATCCTATTTTTTCTCTAAAATATCTTTCAGGAAAGTAAGCATATCTAAATTCAAACCCTTGCAGTATTGTCGAATCTCGCCAAGTGTTGCTCTAAAAGGTTGTTTATCAATACGTTCGAGTGCGTCATAGGACAAGTCGGTGGACTCTTGTCGAGCGTTATAGACTTCCATTTGGGCTAATTCCTCGGCTGTCCAATTCAGTTGAATTGGTTTCGCCCTGCGCGTCATTTCCTTCAATTCTGCGATTGAAAGGCTGTGGATGTAATCTTCTACATCTTCTATGGTGTCAATTGTCTTTGTCATTTTCGCTGTAAGCTGTTGTTACGACTATTCTACCAAAATCATCAATATAAAAACGGCGTACAATATTTCAGCTTGCGTTCTGAGGTAATCGTTTTTCTGCCGTTTTACGAAATCTTCGACTATGTAATGCCCATTTCCGCGTTCAGATTCCTCAATATGATAGGAGGCTTGCTGTCGAAATAAAGCATTTATAGCTAAGAAGGAGACATTTCGCTGTTTGAATACAATATTTTCTGTGATGTGTTGCAAATGTTTAGGTCGCCAATAAAAGATTGGTAGCTTTAAAATTTCTTTTAGGTCTGTCATAGTGGTTTATATTTTATGATGCAAATATAGGCTTATTCTTTAAAGATGAAAATAAAGCAATAAAAAAAGGCTTCACCAAACGGAAAACCGCGCTGTGAAGCCTTTTTTTGGCATTTATACTGAGGGGTCCCTCAAAATTTCAAATTCCAAAATTTCAGATTCCAAAGGGCAAATCGGAAATTTTAAATCTGAAATGTGCAATAAAATCATCTTTCGCCAAAGTAATAACGCACCTTAAAATCGCCTTGAAAACCGAAACCCGTGCCGACTAAACCCGCCAACCCGAAGACGCTAAACTCAAATTGATCCTTCGTCGTTTGCCAACCGATTAAGCCGTTGAGTTGCATACTGCGCGTGACGCCATTGCCTAACAAATTAATATCACTGCTTATTTGATTCAGTAAGCCGCGCACCGTTGGCGTTAGATTGCTGTTGTTCAAAATCGTTTCGGAGGTCTGATTGTCGAAACAAAATTCGCCGCCAAAACTCAAACCTTTTTCACGCGTTTTGTACGCCCGAACCCGCGCACTGAAACTTTCGGGATAAGGATAGGTGTTGCCGCCGACCGCCGCCGAGCCGCGCAAACGGAACGAATTGCTCCAATCTTGGCTCGTGCCAACGGACACCAACACGTTGAAATCCTCGAAAGGCAACCGATAGCCGATGCAGATTTTAGGCGCAATAATGCGCGAAGTAATCATTTTGGGCAGCGTGGAATTCGGGTCGCCACCGCTGATTTTGATGAGTTCAGCAAGTGAACTGAGTCCCGGTGACTCGCTGCGCGTGATGCTCAATTGTTGGATAGTTGCGCCTGCTTCGACGAACATTTGAGCGTAAAGAAATTGGGAAATGAAGCATAAAAACGTGAGTGTAATGCCTTTTTTCATACGATTTAGCCTGATGTACTGTCATCACATTTTCATATTTTTAATATAAAAACCCTTGATAACACGTGAATTAACCTTGTTTTGAGTTAAACATGGGATGTTAAGGACGAAGGAAAATTGTTGGCTAAATGAATTGTTTGTAAATCGGTATCGTTTCTTGAATTAAAAATTAAAAATTAAAAATTAAACGGCGAAAAGGCTAAATGCCGATTTGACTGCTTAATCTCTTCTTCTAATTTCCACAGCACAAAGGTTCGAATTTGATTTTAGAATAAAGCATTTTCATAAAACGTTCACGAATGTTTAACAAAAAAAGGGGAAAATGAAAAGTGAAAAGTTGCCAAATCTTGAACCTGTCAAATATCAAATTTAGAGACCCCCTCAGTATAAAAGCAAAAAAGCCTTGAAAAACGAACGTTTCTCAAGGCTTTTTTGAAATTTGGAATCTAAAATTTGGAATTTGGAATTTCTTCAATATTCCAACAACCGCATATCAATTTTCCGCGATTCCATATCCGCATCAACGATTTCGACTTTCACCAATTGTCCCATTTTCAGAACCTTACCCGTCCGCAAACCACGCGCACGAAGGCGGGAAGGCTCAACTTCAAAAGGCTCAGGGCAACGAGCAAAATCAACCATACCTTCTGCGAGCATATGCTTGATTTCGACAAAAACACCGCGTTCCAACATACCACTCACGGCACCTTCAAATACTTCGCCGATGTGTTTTGTCATGTATTCGACCTGCTTGTATTTGATGCTTTGACGCTCCGAATCGGCGGCTTTTTTCTCTTGTTTTGAGATGTGTTTGCACTGTTCGTCGAGTTCCGCTTTGTCGTAGCGTTTGATGTCTTTGAGATTTTCAAACAAAATACGGTGCGCCAAAACGTCTGAATAACGGCGAATCGGCGACGTAAAATGGCTGTAATATTCAAATGCCAAACCGTAATGCCCAATGTTTTCCGTCGAATAATCCGCCTTTGCCATGCAACGAATCGCAATCGGCGTCAAGAGCCTAAGCGTCTCGTCTTTGTCCGCTTTTTCGGCGAGGTCGTTGAGACTTTTGGCAATATTTTTTGGCGTGTCCAACTTCATTTTCACGCCCAATTCAAGGGCAAATGCGCCAAAATCGTTCAATTTATCCTGATTTGGCGTGTCGTGCGTCCGATAAATATACGGTACTTCAACGCCTTTCCGACGTGGTGCATCGTCGCGTTTTGCCATAAATTCGGCGACCGAACGGTTTGCCAACAACATAAAATCTTCAATCAACAAATGCGAATCGTTGCGCTCTTTGATATAAACTTCAATCGGCACGCCCGCTTCATCAAGTTTGAATTTTACTTCATCCGTTTCAAAATTAATTGCCCCGTCTTTGTAGCGTTTTTTCCGCAAAGCGTAAGCAATTTGGTTCAATTTCAACAATTCGTCCGCATAATCGCCTTCGCCTGATTGCAAAATCGCTTGCGCTTCTTCGTAAGCATAGCGGCGATTTGAGTGAATCAAGGTCTTACCGAACCATTTTTTGACGACTTTATATTTATCATCAAATTCAAAAACGGCAGAAAACGTCAATTTATCTTCATTCGGACGCAACGAACAGAGTTCATTTGACAACCTTTCGGGCAACATCGGACACACGCGGTCAACCAAATAAACCGATGTCGAGCGCAAATACGCTTCTTTATCCAAAGCCGTATTTGGTTTAATGTAATGCGTAACGTCCGCAATGTGAACACCTATCTCGATATTTCCGTTTTGTAAAACTTCAAATGACAGCGCGTCATCAAAATCTTTGGCATCAAAAGGGTCAATTGTAAACGTTGTAATCCCACGGAAATCGCGGCGATTTTTAGCATCCCCCTCAGTATCATCGTGAATCAGTGCGGCTTCTGCCAACACTTCGTCCGAAAATTCGATATTGAAACCATTGTTAATCAAAATGCCTTTCATTTCGATGTCGCTCGAACCCGCCATACCCAAAACGGTTGTAATACGTCCCGTCATGCGTTTGCCGCGTTCGGTGTTCCAATCCATGATTTGAACGACGACCTTCATGCCGTCTTCCGCGCCTTTTGCGTCTTCGAGTTTCACGTAAATTTCGGGGACGTCAATGCGGTCGGTTTGGACATAACCGTTGTTTTTTGAGAAATGAAAAGTGCCAATAAAAGCGTCCGTCGAGCGTTGCAAAATCTTAATAACTTCGCCATCAGGACGGCGTTTTCCCGCTGGAAAATACGCCGAAATCTTAACGCGGTCGCCTTTCATAGCGCCGTTTAGGAATTTTTGCGGCACGTAAATATCCTGCTCTTGACCTTCGCAAATCACGTAGCCAGCGCCCGTTTTCGTCACGTCCACGATGCCTTCAAACAAGCCGCCGCGCACTTTTCGGCGCTCGTCGTTGCCTTCTTTGTTGAATTTCAATTCGCGCGGAGCCGAGCGTTTTGACTGGTCGGATTGACGATCGGGTTGGCGATCGGGTTGGCGATTGTCGGGGCGGTCGAGTTGCGTTCTTTTATCACCTTTCCGCGCTTTTTCTTCGCGTTTTTGGCGAAAATTAGCTTTTTCTTTGCGCACACGGTCGGCAAATTCTTCGGCAGTTTCAGCGAGTTTTTCGGCATTTTCTAAGTTGTCGCCGATTTCTTTTGCCTTGTTCTTACGTCCTTTACGGTCGCTTTTATCCTTGCCACGGTTCGCCGACAAAATATTATCGACGGCGTCCATCGCTAATTTTCCGTTGCCCACCAATTGCTCAACGGCGTAGTGAACGGAGTCTTTATTGTTGCCAACTTCGAGTTTTTCGATGATGTGCCGCGCGGAGAATTTCTTTCCATCATTCTCTTTGTAAAGCGTCAAAATCGCTTCTTGCAATCCCGCAACGGTGAGCTTTTTAGCATTAGTTTTCAAGGCTTTTTGCAAGTCTTTTTCTTCGTTTTTCATGTAAAAATTTAAGCCGT
>JAYUKJ010000210.1:0-1492 GCA_043764555.1 Saprospiraceae bacterium | reverse complement strand
AATATTTTTGCAAATCGAATATCAAAGTTGGCGATTGAATCAAAGTAATCTCTTCGATAACGTGTTTTGCCACCAAAAACATCTCGTCAATCGCATCTTTTGCCGTCGTCTGAATCTCGTTGACCATTCTAATATCGTTCGCCAAATTTTGTTCGGCGACACTCCGAATGATGTCGCTTTTTGTCTCAAAATGTTGGTACAACGTTTTTTTAGACATACCCAACTCTCGTGCAATGTCGTCCATTGCTACGCTCTTGATGCCGTACTTTAAGAATAAGTTACGGGATTTTAGTACAATATTGTCTTTCAATGTTAATGCTGTTTTATACTTCGGTGCTTCAAAATCTGCTGTTTAAAAACTTGGTGCAAATGTATGTCCTGAAAACTTAGGAAACTCAAAATGAGTTAAAAGTTTCCAAAGTTTTTTAAGTTTTTCGACGAAATTCTCTTTTGACAGAAATTAAGCAAGCGCCAAATCGCGCATAAAGCATTGACAGTCATTGTCTTGAATAAAAATACAAAAATAATCGGAAAATACTGAGGGGTCTTAAAAAAAAGGATGAACTGTCATTTTTGATAGATGAATCGTAGTTTTTTTGAAAATGACGAATGTCGTGGTCGAAAATTGTTGGTTCAGCGTTTATTTTTTTATTAATTTGTCAATGAAATAAAACCACTTAGGTGAGATACCGAAAAGGGGAATTATAGAACAATTTTGGACAAAATAAAATTTGCCAAAACGAATTCGTTTGGATGTTTTTTTGGCGAAATAAAATTTGGTACGCAATAAAAAAGGGGAGACAGTATAAATAAACGCTGTTTTTTTTGCGCGTTATTTTGACAGTCCATCCAGCTCGATTTAGTTGATTTTTTTAATTGAAATGTTAACGATAATAAAATGGAATCGTGTTTGCGGTAATTTCGCGTACAAGTATCTACCCTAATAATGGTAATTTTTGTTTACCACTTGCATTTGGCGTATTTTTTGGTATAATTTTGGCAATTCGTTTGGGTTTCAAAAAAATGCGCCTCCCAATTTTCGTTAGTCATTAAAAAAAACTGCCAAGACAAGAGTAGCAAACATTTAAGTCCTTAGGTATTTTCACATTGAACATTTTTTATTAAACAAACTCTTGCTATGATTTATTTCTACTGCTTGTCGCTCGTTGCGTCGTTGGCCACTGCCACCGCAAACCCCACTATCACTACCGCTTTCCCAAGTCCAACATCCGTCCGATTTGACGAAACGCTGTTTCACAATGGCAAAAGTTACACGCTCGCTAACGCTTTTCAAGCGGAAATGCGGCGCGGCGAAAAGCCTTTGTATGACGTTAAATTGCAAAAAGACCAAGAGTATCTCATCGTTGCTTTCGACGCAGGCGGCGAGATTCTCGACCTCGATTTGGCACTTTACACGTATTATTACGAGTTAATTGACGCTGATGTCCGCGCGGACAGCAAAGGCAAAACGGAAATTACGTTTACGCCAAAC
>JAYUKJ010000209.1:0-4947 GCA_043764555.1 Saprospiraceae bacterium | reverse complement strand
TTTTTCAAAATTGAATAGATTTTATCGTTTTTTATGCAGCTTTATCGTTCAACCATTTATCCATGTCTTCATCTGTCAATCCGCGTGCGTCCCAAATAGCATCGGCACGTCGAATGGCGCGTTTTCCGTAAAATTGAGCCATTAAATCCCGTAATTCGTTTAAATCTTCGTCAGAAAGATTGGTTGTGTACATTTTCAAAAGTTCAACTTGAACATTTGATAATGGCATTTTTAATTCAGCTCCCATTGTTTAAGATTTTAATTGATGAAGAAATTAATGTCATTGATAAATCATCATTATTTCGTCAATTCTTGGAATACATCTTCCACGCTAAAGACTTCTTTTTTCATTTCCAAAAGCGTCAAATTGCGGTCAACGGCGAAACGAAAAACGTCGGAACGGACATCGGTCGTCAAATTTGACAACAATTGATAGCGGTTATCACCCAAATTTTTGATGGATTTTACACCTCTAATTTTGTTCAAAAGTCCCAAATCAATCGCTTGAGACAATTCAATTGTCACGACATTTTCGCCTGAAATACGGTTTTGCAAAGTATCAATCGTGTCATTTGCCACAATTTTTCCGTTGTTGATAATCATGACGCGGTCGCAAAGAGCTTGCACTTCCTGCATGATATGCGTCGAGAAAATCACCGTTTTTTCTTTACCCAACTCTTTGATTAATCGGCGAATTTCGACCAATTGATTGGGGTCAAGTCCAGAAGTTGGCTCGTCGAGAATCAATACTGAGGGGTCGTGCAACATCGCTTGCGCCAAACCGACCCGTTGCCGATAACCTTTCGACAATGCGCCAATTTGTTTCCGTTGCTCGAGTCCCAAACCGACGCGCTCAATCATCTCGGCAACGCGCTGTTTTTTGCGCGGCAATTTGTGCAAACCCGCCACAAACTCCAGATACTCACGGACATACATATCTTTATAAAGCGGATTGTGTTCGGGCAAGTAGCCAATTTTTTGACGGACTTCCAACGGATTGCGCTCCACATCGAAGCCGCAAACTTCGGCTGTCCCTTCGGTTTGTGGAATAAAACACGTCAAAATTTTCATTGTCGTCGTTTTTCCCGCACCATTTGGACCCAAAAATCCGAGAATTTCACCCGCTTTTGCTTCAAAAGACACCTCTGACAAAGCGCGTTGTGTGCCGTATATTTTTGTTAAATTATTGACTATTACAGACATCTTTAAGTGAAAAATGAAAAACGAAAAATGAAAAGTGAAAAATGAAAAGTGGAAAACGAAAAATGAAAAGTGGAAAACGAAAAGTGAAAAACGAAAAATGAAAAATGAAAAGTGGAAAACGAAAAATGGAAAACGAAAAATGAAAAATGAGAAATGAAAAACGAAAAATGAAAAACATCACGTATGAACTTATCACTTTTCGTTTCTCACTTAAAAAAAGAACCCCTCAGTATAAACGCGTTTTAAACGACAAAAATGGACAATCAGCGAATTATTATCTGGCTATAAAATGCCCATTATCATCCATACGGCGGTAAATAACCCGTTTCAGGATGAATGAATCTTGGCTAATCACGACGAGTGAATCGCCCGCGTATTGGATTTCACCGCTCTGGAAAGACTCCAAGCAAAATTTATTCGCGTTTGAATGGTTGGCTTTGAGTTCAAATTTGTCGGCGCCTTTTGCCAATTCATAGCACAATTGACACGTTAATGTACGGTCTTGGCGGAAATACTGCACGCCGCCTTCGTAGCTCAAACACAAACTGCGGTCAAGGTCTTTGAAAACGGAAGTCGTTTTGCGGACGGTATCGAGCGTATTGATGCGGAGCAATTTCCACTTGCCCGCGATGCCTTCACGCAATTTTTTCAGGTCTTCGGGCGCATTTGCCTCAGTCGGTGGTGGGCAAACGGGTTGTCCACCGCACGTTTCAAATTTAGGGCTGCTTTCGCAGGCAATAAAAAATAGGGCAGCAAAAGCCGCAAGAATCGAAATACGTTTCATCTTAAAAGTTTTGATTGTTAGAAATTTTTAGCTCCCAGTTTGTCGTGTGAAGGCTGATAGCTCAAAGCTGGTTGCTGATTGCTAAAAGCTCACAGCCGATAGCCCTTAAAAGCCGCCAAAATAGACAGTTGCGGGGCATCATTGGTAAACTAAAGCGTTAATTTTCAAAAAAAGGCAATTATTAAACTTCTGTAAAATTGGGTCAACGAAATGTAAAGCGTTTTTTAGTTTGAAAAAGGACGGCTACTTTTGGTTTATTAATCAAAAAAAACGCGAAAAATCGTTTTTTCGACGGCATTATCATCCATTTTTTTCACATTTTAAATTTATAAAAATCATGAAACAGCTTTGCTACTTGCTTTGCTTAATGGCACTGCCGTGCCTTGTGTCGGCGCAACAAAAAGAACCGCACTTGTGGGGAATCGTGCCAATTGACAGCCTACAAAAGGCGCCATATGACGTTTGGTTCAAAAAAAACTACGCCGATTACAAACCGACCCCCTCAGTAATCGAAGCGCTTAAAATCTTGAAATTCAAAGATTTGAGCATTAAAATTTTCTTTGGTACGTGGTGTGGCGACACCAAACGCGAAATGCCCCGCTTAATAAAAGTGTTGGACGACATCGGTTTTCCGAGAGATAAAATCACGTTTGTCGCGGTCGCTGTGGAGGATTCTATCCGTAAACAATCGAAGAATCGAGAAGAGCGGGGTTACAATATTTTCCGCGTCGGTTGCTACATTATCGAGCGAAAAGACGCGGAAATCAACCGTATTTATGAGTTTCCTACCCTCTCAATGGAACGCGACTTATTAGCGATTTTTACCAATCAAAATTATACCCCTCAGTATCCAGCCTATTCCACGGTCGAAAAATGGCTAAAAGACGGTTCGTTGGTGGAAGACAACATTTCACCGCAAAGTTTGGCCACACATATTAAATCAAAAGTGAGTTCGATGGGCGATTTGAACGCTTGCGGCTACGTGCTTTTGGCCGATGGAAAACTTCAAGAAGCCGTGAAAATTTTCCGAATCAACGCCACGCTTTTTCCCGAAGAAGCCAACGCATGGCACAGCCTTACCGAAGGATGGTTCAGAATTGGCAACCGCGAGAAGGCGCTTTCCACGCTTGAGTATGGTCTTCAAATAAATAAAAACCCTGATTTAGCGAAATCGTTTTTGGCTTTACAAAAGCAGATTCTAACTAAATAATCACGCGGCGCATTAATTATCAAAAAAAACTACCCGATAAGTGGTATTTTTTTCGATATAATGAAAGAAAAAAAGTTTTTTCCAATTAATATTTTTCACTTTTTTTTCACAATATTTCAGAAAATGAAATTTAAAATATTGATAATCAATAGTTTAATTTATCTATTTTTCAAATAAATGAAAATAAAATCCGACAATGCCCCTTTTTTGTTCTTGCACAGCTTTGCAACAAGGCTCATCTTTGTGCTATGTTCAAGGATATGTTCATGGGATTATTCTTATTGCTGTCGCCAGCAAGTCGTGGTTGATTTTTTTTAGTGATGAAACAAAACAAACGTAGCTTTCTCGCATTTTGGGGAGAAAACGATAACAAACACTTTTAAAGTACATACCACGATTTAATTTACCAAACGCATTAAAGACTACGGCTTGCTGTTGGCGATTTTTTTGAAAAGAGATTTAAGTTAGAAGAAAAGTGAAAGATTAATAATAAGTAGTCGATTCGCATTAAACTTACACTACGAACAAATACCGATTTTTTTGGAAATATATAAATTACCTCTATTTTGTTTCCAACAATGCAACTATTTAAAATATTCTTCGATTAATTATCGAAGTAAGATATATGTTCATGGGATTATAATTTGTTGTGGCGAGTTGCAGTGATGCGACTCGTTTTTTTTTGTGCCTACTTGAAAAAGCTACGCGCCGAAAGCTATAAGCTACAAACTTTGAACCGTACCTTGCCGCTGAAAAAAGATAACCGCGAAGATTGCTCCGTAAGGCATCCATAAATTCTACCCTTCAAACGCAAAATTGTCTTCATAAGTAATTAAAAATCAATCATTTATACGAAATGCAAAAAGTTCAAATCGTTCAAGAAGCCCACAAACAGGTGTTGGGTTTACAATTGCCAACCGACCCGCGTTGGGTCAATCTCGCTGAAATTAGCCTCGAAGATATTCTCACCGACCACGCTTATTGCGAGCAAAAAGCCGCAACTTCCTGCATTTCACTCATTCAATCCTACCCTGAACGCCACGAACTCGTGCGCGAATTGGCACCGATTGTTACGGAAGAATGGGGACATTTTCGCCAAGTTTTGTCTGAACTCGACAAGCGCGGCTTGACACTCGGGCGGCAACGGAAAGACGAATACGTCAACGAATTGATGAAATTCGGACTGCAAGTGAGCGACCGAACCGACCGAATGATTGAAAAATTGTTGACTTTTGCCCTCATTGAAGCGCGCAGTTGCGAGCGTTTTCGCCTCCTATCGCTCTACATCAGCGAGGACAGTCTGAAGTCGTTTTACCATAAATTTATGGTTGCCGAAGCCGGGCATTATCGGCTGTTTATTGAGTTGGCAGAATTGTACAGCAGCAAGGAAAAAGTCGAAAAACGCTGGCGCGAATACCTTGAATACGAACTAACGATTTTAGAAAAACTGGAAGTTAGAGGCGATAGAATGCATTGATTATCAATGATTTACTGAATTTATTTTACGAAAATCCAGAGATTTGACAACTTTTAAAAGCTATAGTATCTACACATCTTTTTTATTCTAAATTCCCGAAGAGAATATATGTTTATAGGAATCAATGGACAAAACGACCTTAATCCCGAAGGGATTGTATGTCATTTGTTTGTATTTTTACATAAAATCCCTTCGGGATTAAGGAAAAATCGGCTTAATTGTCTGCTATAAACATAAATTCCCTTCGGGAATAGCGTTGTCCAAAACTTGTGT
>JAYUKJ010000208.1:0-1493 GCA_043764555.1 Saprospiraceae bacterium | reverse complement strand
TAAAATCCTAAATATCAGATAATGAAGTCAAAAAAAAATATATTATCAACCTATCTTTTACTTAATTCGCTTGTAGTTTTTTGCCAATATATTCCTACTAAACGTTCTAATGTGCCTGAAAAATGGTATTTGGAAGCAGTTGAGCGATTAAACAAAATCTATAGTGCAGAATCTTATGGAAGATTTGCCTATTTGCAAAAAGCATCAGCTTACGCAAATTTATCTGAACCCCCTGATTCTGTATTTAAGTATTTGAACTTAGCTCTTGTACAAGATTCTCAAAGAACGTGTAAAAACCTCAACGCATTTGAGAAAATCATGCCTAATAGTAAGAATGGAATGTATTTTGGCTATGTCGACAGGTTACGTTATGCTAAAATCCAAAAAGAGTGCCTTCCTATCATTCAGTTGCTACAACAGTCAGAAAAAAACAAAAAAAATGCAGATTTGAGCAATTTATTGTTGGATGTAGATTTAGTAAAAATACTTGATCAAATTTTCCAAGATGATCAAAGTTATCGAGAAGAGCTAAGCCAACTGTCGCAGTGTGAACCACTTGATCGGCTTGTAAGTTCCCATCACTGTCATAATCTCTATATCTCGTGCCGCCGTATTTTATAGCACCAAACACACCCCATTCACCGCCGTTTCTTGTTTGCAAACCCGCGCCATATCCACCTACTCTATCAAAATTATAACTTGCGCCAACTTCATATCGGTAGCTTAAAAGGCTCAACTGAGGCACACCAATTGATATATCTATGCCGATTTTCGTGGAATGTGTTCCTGAACCGATGTCTAACTTAACTGCAACGGGAGAAACTGCCTTTTGTATGTCGTAACCAACATCCGTTAAAAATAAAAATGCAGCCACCGCGAGAAATGGAAAATTCCCATCAGGGTCGGTAAACTTCAACGGATTATTATTCGCATACGAATACCGATTCAACCCTTGCGTCCCACCGCCCACATAATTATCAGGCGACAACATCCGCCCCAAAACAGGGTCATACAGCCGCGCATTCATGTTTATCAGTCCAAACTCGGGCAAATGCTCGTGTCCCGTAAAACCGCGATACAACCAATCGGGAACGGTGCCAACATTCGAATAAGCCCATCTAAAAGCGCGAAAAGGGACCCCTCAGTATAAAAACCATTTTTGATGTTTGTCAACGTCGGCGCCGTTTTAAACCTCATGTCATCAACTCGGCGCTTTTTGTCATTCAGGTAGAATCTTGTCGTTGTACGCTATTAACGAGCGGCTTTAAGATTCTTTCTGAATGACAAAAAGCGATAAAAACACGCAAAAAACAATAAAAAAGTGCGCTATAATGCGTCGTGGTCGGGTTATTTTGCGTCGTGGTCGGGTTATTTTGCGTCGTGGTCGGGTTATTGTGCGTCGTGGTCGGGTTATTGTGCGTCGTGGTCGGGTTATTGTGCGTCGTGGTCGGGTTATTGTGCGTCGTGGTCGGGTTATTGTGCATCGTGGTCGG
>JAYUKJ010000207.1:0-4951 GCA_043764555.1 Saprospiraceae bacterium | reverse complement strand
TGATTGAAAATATTACGTTGAGGGACCCCTCAGTATCGCGGCAAAAAGTGATAGATTGTGCGAAAATGATTGGTGCCGATGAATTTATCGAACGTTTGCCAAATGGCTATGATTATGCGGTTATGGAACGCGGGGCGACGCTTTCGATGGGGCAACGGCAGTTGATTTCCTTCGTTCGCGCCTTGGTTTTCGACCCCGATATTCTGATTTTGGACGAAGCCACGAGTTCAATTGACCCCGAAACGGAGGGTGTTATTCAGTTTGCCATCGAAAAATTGATTGCCAAACGAACGAGCATCATCATCGCGCATCGCTTGTCAACAATTCGCCATGCGAACAATATTTTGGTGATGGACAAAGGCGAAGCGATTGAATTTGGTCGCCACGAAGCATTGGTCGAAATCGAAAATGGACGCTATCGGGAGTTGTACGAAATGCAGTTTGCGGCGGTGGCGAGCATGGCGGAATAAAACAGAGTACACATTATTTTTTTAACACATAGACACATAGGACACATAGGTTTTAGTTTCTTCTTAATGTCAAAAAAAGAAAAACTATGTGTCCTATGTGCCTATGTGTTAAAATTAAAAATCATACAAATATGAGCCGACACCTTAAACTTCTCCTCGATAAAGCCCGCAAATCGGACGATGCGGAGGCGATTAAAATTTATCATCAAATCCTTGCGGAAGCACCGACGGATGATGAAGCGCATTTCAATTTGGGCTTGATTTACAAACGCCAACAAAATTGGGAACAGTCGTTTCTCCACAATCAAAAAGCGGCAATATTTGACCCAAGCCACGATGGTTCTTGGTGGAATTTGGGCATGGCGGCAACGATGCTCAAAGAGTGGCGCGTTGCCCGACAAGCATGGAATCATTTTGGACTAAAATACGAAGATTCGGACGCTGAAATCACGGGTCAAATTGGCATTACGCCCGTCCGAACGAACCCGCAAGGCACACATTCGGAAGTGATTTGGTGCAAACGCATTGACCCCGCCCGAACGATGATTGAGAATGTGCCGACCTTGGCAAGTAACCGTCATTTTGGCGATATTTTGCTCAATGATGGCGCGCCAAACGGTTTTCGGAAGGTAAATGGGCAGGAATACGCCGTTTTTGACGAAGTTGTGGTGATTCAAAAATCGGAATATTTGACGTATGAAATCCTCATCGAAGGCAGCAATGCGGCAGAAATCAAGGCTTTTGAACGGATTTGCGAAGGCTACGGCGTGGAATGTGAAGATTGGACTGCGAACATCCGTTTGCTTTGCAAGCAATGCAGCGAAGGACGTCCGCACAAGGAACACGATAGGAAATTGGAACAACCCGAAGGCATTTTTAGACTCGGTTTGGCGGCAAAAAACCGCGCCCAAATTGACCAAATCTTTGAATCTTGGACGATGAAAACGCTGAATAAACAGATTGAGATTCTTAATTTTGGGTGATAAAAAATGCTTGCAAAACACGTTTTTGCAAGCATTTTTTTGTTTTTCCGATTTTCGGGATGTCGTTACACCTCCTATACTGAGGGGGCCTATTTTTGTTTTAAATTGCCAACAAATCAAACGCATAACGATAATCAATTAGAGAATGCGTTTGTTCACATTCAATCCACGCTTTTTCAAGATGGCTAATTTTAATAATTTGTTGGTTGTTGCTTTCTGCAAATTTTTCTGCAACTTGCTGTAAAACATCTATTTCTTCCTCCGTGAATAGCTTTTTTTGAAAATCAATTTTGCCTAAAAACTGTTCCCCATTGAAATCATACATTTCAATAGTTTTTAATTCTAAAATGCCCGACATCACGCCTTGAGCCATGAGTATTTGATAATCAGAGGGGACAGGTCCGTATTGAATCGCTCGATAGCTCGTTCCACTTATCGAAGAGCCGTAAAGTTTGAAATGATAGAAATCCGAATAGAATAATAATTTATTCAATTTCACTTTGAATGGTTGAATCCTTTCGGAGAAAAAAATAATCATATTCCATAATTTTTGCACCGAAAGACGCTTAAAACCCGTCAATTCAGACATCCTTTCCGAGTAATCCACGGATAAGTCAATGGCTTTCATTCTTATTTTTTCCTCAATTGTTTGTTTTAACTGTTGAGCAAAATCCTGCCCTAATTCAAACGTTGCGGATTTAACCATTTTCAAAAAATCTTCGGGGTCGGCAGCCTGCATAATGAGCCGACCGTTGGAAATACTTGGTATTTCACCCGTTTCATATTGCCGATATTGATTGGCACCAAAGCCCAAAACATCCGACATTTTGCTCGCCGAAATGCCGTACATTTCTCGAATTCGCCGAATTTCATCGGTCGTTGGCATATTGTGTTTTGCGCGATATTGGTTGTAAACTTGGCTAATATTTAGCTCTGCTTGCCTTTCATCCTCAAATTGCTCGCCCGTATCTTCGCACAAACCAAAATGAAAGTCTATTTCATAATCTTCTTTGCGAAAAGGGATGAAGCGTTTTTCGCGCATTAAACGCATCGGCTTACCCGTAATTGGACTGTTCATAATTGATAGTTATTTTTGAATTTCTTGAATATTAACGTCATTCCAATATGGTGCGATTAAAAGTAAAAGTTAGTGGTTTATTTATCTA
Organism: Saprospiraceae bacterium; assembly: GCA_043764555.1. Classification (GTDB taxonomy): domain Bacteria; phylum Bacteroidota; class Bacteroidia; order Chitinophagales; family Saprospiraceae; genus JAAFJT01. The sequence goes on along the minus strand of JAYUKJ010000207.1, from coordinate 2,332 downwards.
TTCAAGTTTCAATTCCAATTCCATACGATGGTTATTAATCGGTCTGATAATCTATTTATTGATAAAATTATTTATATTTAATGAGTTTTAAATCAATATTTTACATTAATTTTATTTAAATGATGATTTAACTAATGCTTAATCGACCTATATTTCAATTCCAATATGGTGCGATTAAAAAGGAGACTATTATTAGTCTAACATCATTAAAATTGAATCTTAATAAGTGAGAAAAATTAGAATTTTGTCTAATTTTTAAAAGGAAAATTCATTGGAAATTCCGCAATATGAAATGAAATACAAATTGTTTTATTATTAGGAATCCCCATCGAAATCTTGATATAAATGTCTCGTCCTTTAACAGCGGTGCCGAAAATCCACATATCGGCATTGCCGTACAACAATTCAGGCGTTGGACCTTCTGAATATTCTTCAACCTCTAATGCTTTAATTATTTTAATTCTATCATTGGAAGTGATACCTAATTCGGATAGTGTTATGGCATTTTTGCTTCTCTCATCTCGAAAATAAATGCCGAAGAAATCTAACTTAAATTTAAAATCATTGAGGAAGTTTTCTGCATCGTAACGGTCTATCATGTTTTCCGTTTTTGGGTGAATTGAACAAGGGTTTTGCTACGTTCTTTTTGAGTATATGCATTTTTATGTAAATGCTTTATATAAAAAGAACGACAAAGTTAACTTTAATTTTTAAAAATTCAACTTTAAAGTTTAAGTTTGAATTGGTAAATTGATTTTAGCCAAATTTTGACGTTTCCCGAAGAAAAATCGGGATGCCGTAAGGGATGTCATATACTGAGGGGTCTTTCTGAAAATATTTTTTTCAAGAAAATACATATAGAAACCTATATATTTGCCCGATACTTTTTAAAACCACAATTATTCATCTTAAAAAACAAGAAAAAATGGAGCCATATCAAGTAACAGTCAATGACCAAAAACTAAGTGTTGAACCACGTGCCGCCGCCGAACTCGACATCTTGTCTTCGGGCGATGGACAGTTTCATATTCTTAAAAATCAGAAAGCGTATAAAGTTGAAGTAGAATCAGTTGATTGCAAAAAAAAGACGTTTGTCTTTAAAGTAAACGGCTCACTTTATACGTCAACAATCAGCGATAAATACGATAGGTTGATTGATCAATTGGGCATGAAAGTCGGCGTTGTGCAGCATTCAGGCGATGTGAAAGCACCGATGCCAGGGCTTGTTGTCGAGGTGTCGGTTACCGTCGGTCAGACCGTGGCGAAGGGCGACAAAGTGATGATTTTGGAAGCCATGAAAATGGAAAACGTCATCAAAGCGGCGGGTGATGGCGTCGTTAAAGCCGTTCATATCGCTAAAGGAAAGGCGGTTGAAAAAGGTCAGTTATTGATTGAAATTGAGTAACAATTGACAAAAAGAGGACCCCTCAGTATAAAAGCCGTTTTTTACTCAAAAATGACTAAAAACGGCTTTTATACTGAGGGGGTACTTACGGATGGATTTGTGAATTGCAATTTTACAATAGCTGTGATTTAAAGCATAACTGTGTTGGATGTTTACTGAAATCGCCTATATTTGTTGCCTTAAAATGATTTTGTAATCAAAAAAAGAATAAAAAATGACTGCTTCAGTTCAATCATTACCACAACCGTTTACAAATGTTCAGCTTGAACTGCTTAAAGTTTTTGCTCACCAAGTAAGTGACCATGATTTGCTTGATTTGCGCTTTATACTTGCTCAATTTTTTGCTCAAAGGGCAGTTGAATCCGCCGACGCTGCTTGGGAAAAAAACAATTGGACAGATGCAGATGTTAATCGGTTACTCAATACTAAACTCAGAACACCTTATAAAAAGTGAAAATAGTCATTGATACCAATGTTATGCTTGTCTGCATTTCACAAAAATCTTCACTCCATTGGATATGGCAAACCCTTGTTACACAACGTTTTACGCTTTGTGTAACGACCGATATACTTGACGAATATGCAGAAATTATTGAACAACAGATGGGTTTTAAAGCGGCTGAATCCGCGCTTTCCACAATCGAAAATTTGCCAAATGTAGAGCGCGTAACCACTTGGTTCCGATTTAATTTGCTTGCGGATAGCGACGATAATAAATTTGTAGATTGTGCCATCGCCACAAACGCATTGTGCATAGTCAGCCATGACAATGATTTTAAACCTTTGAAAAATATTCCTTTTCCAAAAGTTATAGTGATTGATACCACGGCTTTGTTTGCCTTGCTCAATACTTAATATTTGACTACAAAGAGGACCCCTCAGTATAAAAGCCGTTTTGCGCCCTGCAAAGCGGCTTTTTCTTTATTG
>JAYUKJ010000206.1:0-1495 GCA_043764555.1 Saprospiraceae bacterium | reverse complement strand
GTCGCCTGCAAACATGAACGCGTTTTTGAGGGTGTTCCAATCCACGTTCCGTCCCAACGACGGGTCTTGGAAATTACTGAGGGGTATGATGACTTCGCTCCAAGTGCCGTCGCGTTTCAATCCAAAAGCCGTTGTATTGGCCGCAAAGTTTATCCAACTCTCGCCGTGACCTGTTTTGACACCTATTTTAAATTGTCCTGTGTAAGTAGATTTATAGCGGAAACGCAACGCCCCATTAGAGAAGTTCACGAGGTTTCTATACGTGTTCTGAACGCCCATGCCGAACCAATTGCCGCCATTTGCCCGAACCGCCCAAACGTTCGTCCCTTCATACGGGACGGGATTGAGGATATTGGTTAAATTGTTCCAATAAAAGAGTTCAGCGTCCGTTCCGTAAGTCAAAGCGGAAGCAACGGGTGTATTATCGGTGGACACGCCAAAGTTTCCAGACAAGGCGGTTGTTGATTCTAAGTCAAGCACATCCCCTGCGTTTTGATAGAGTTTAACGTAGTCCACGTACATCTTGCCAGGGAGTGGCGCGGTAATGTTCGCTTGATTTAAGATGCCTGTGTAAGCTCCGCCGACGGCAACGTTGAGCAACAAGAAATGCGGTTGATGGAACTCGCCGTATTTTGGGTCAGCTGTATTGCTGATGTCCAAGGAATAAACTTCAACATTGTCCAGATACGTCTTGATATACTGAGGGGTCCACACCATTTTATACAAATGATAATCCAAGGACAAATCAACCGCCGCCGTTCTTGAATTAGACGTGTATTGATGTGCGCCCGAAGCATCGCCCCAATGTGCTGCCGAAGTGACTTGTTTGTTGACAACACCCGCTGCAATCGCCGAACCATTACCCGATTCCATCACATCTATTTCACCAATCGTTGGCCAATTGCCGCCGATTGTCCCCAAAGTCCAGAAGGCGGGCCACAAGCCGTTTGCCATGTTTGGCAATTTGATGCGCGCTTCGACCGTGCCGTATTTAAAGTGCATTCGGCCTTCTGTCTTTAGTCGTGCGGACGTAAACGCGCTGCCTTGAAAGGCTTCGCGCTTGGCTTCTATGACCAAACTGCCGTTTTCGATACGGGCGTTGTCGGAGCGGCTTGTATAGTATTCTAATTCAGAATTGCCCCAACCCCAACCTGCGTCGCGCTCGCTGCCGTTGCCAAAATCATACGTCCATGTCGAAGGATTGACAGTTGTGGCGTTAAAGTTTTCCTCCCACACGAGGACTTGGGCTTGGGTTGCGCCGATTGCGGTGAGCAAAAAGGCTATGCAACCAAGCGCTTTGCATAAGGTGTTATTGAGCATCATTAGTTGATTAATAAACTGATGTTACGCAGCGCGGTGTTGACTCTACAAGTCAAGCAAGAAATTATTTGATAATGCGGTTATAAATATGTTGAACCTAACGGTTCAATCACGCTCAATTTTGACGCTAATTGAACCGTTAGGTTCAACATATTTATAACAAGCAAAACGACCA